>NZ_JCBAMT010000074.1:0-33723 GCF_059760445.1 Achromobacter sp. D7-1
CAGCCGGCGTATCCGCCGGCTGGGCTTTTTCCTGCCCGCGCTTTTCCCGTGGCGCCGATTCAGGCAGGGGAAAATCATGTACATAGTTTGTATACAAAACCAGGATTTCCAGCTATGGTGCTGATCATGAGGAAGTCGTCCGCCAACCCACGCCCGGCCGCCACGCGCCGGCGCACTCCGCCCGCCTGTTCATGACCGCCTACGATTCCACGCTCCCCTACCCCCGCGACCTGGCCGGCTACGGCCGCAATCCGCCGCATGCGCGCTGGCCGGGGCAGGCGCGCATCGCGGTCCAGTTCGTGCTGAATTACGAGGAAGGCGGCGAGAACAGCGTGCTGCATGGCGACGCCGGGTCCGAACAGTTCCTGTCGGAAATGTTCAACCCCGCCAGCTATCCGGAACGCCATCTCAGCATGGAAGGCATCTATGAGTACGGCTCGCGCGCGGGCGTGTGGCGCATCCTGCGGGAGTTCGAGAAGCGCGGCCTGCCGCTGACCGTGTTCGGCGTCGGCATGGCCTTGCAACGCCACCCGGAACTGACCGCCGCCTTCGTCGAACTGGGACACGAGATCGCCTGCCACGGCTGGCGCTGGATTCATTACCAGCACGTAGACGAAGCCACCGAGCGCGAGCATATGCGCCTGGCCATGGACGCCATCACGCAGTTGACCGGCAGCCGTCCGCTGGGCTGGTACACCGGCCGCGACAGCCCGCGCACCCGGCGCCTGGTCGCCGACTACGGCGGCTTCGAATACGACAGCGACTACTACGGCGACGACCTGCCCTTCTGGATGCGCGTGCGGAAGACGGACGGCAGCGTCGTGCCGCAGCTGATCGTGCCCTACACGCTGGACTGCAACGACATGCGCTTTGCGTTGCCGCAGGGCTATTCGCACGCCGATCCCTTCTTCCAGTACCTGAAGGACAGCTTCGACGCGCTCTATGCCGAAGGCGACGAGGCGCCCAAGATGATGAGCATCGGCATGCATTGCCGCCTGCTGGGCCGGCCCGGCCGCATCACCGCGCTGCAACGCTTCCTGGACCACATCGCCAGCCACGACCGCGTCTGGGTCTGCCGGCGGCTCGACATCGCGCGCCACTGGCAAGCGGCGCATCCCTATACCCCCAACGCCTGAACAGGACGGCCATGGCCCACACCCTAGCCCAACTCAATGCGGCGGCGCCCGCGGACGCCGCCGCCATGCTCGACGGCCTGTACGGGCACGCGCCCTGGATTGCCGAGCGCGCACTTGCCCACCGGCCGTTCCGCTCGCTGGCCGATCTGGGTCAGCGCCTGCGCCAGGCCATGAGCGCAGGCGATGCCGAGACCCGGACAGCGCTGCTGCGCGCCCATCCCGAGCTGGCGGCCACGCCAGGCGCGCCCCTGGGCGCGGATTCCGCACGCGAGCAGGAACTGGCTGGACTGGCCGGCTGCTCGCCCGCCGAACTCGCGCGCCTGCAGGAGTTGAACGCCGCCTACAAAACCCGGTTCGGCTTTCCCTTCGTGCTGGCCGTGCGTGGTCCGCGCGGCGCCGGCCTGACGCGCCAGCTGGTGATCGACGAATTCGCCCGCCGCCTCGACAACCCGCCGGACCTCGAATTTGAAGAGGTTCAGCAGCAGCTGCACCGCATCGCCGAGATCCGCCTGCGGGATCGCTTTGGCGCCGAACCTGCCATCGGCAACGACATTTGGGACTGGGGCGAGCAACTGGCCGTCCATAGCGATCCGGGCTATGCCGAAAAGGGCCAGCTCACCGTCACCTACCTGACCGCAGCCCATCGCGCCTGCGCCGCTCTGCTGTCGCAGTGGATGCGGGATTGCGGTTTCGACGAGGTCGGCATCGATGCCGTGGGCAACGTGGTCGGCCGCTATCTGGCCGAGAACGCCGACGCCCCCACCCTCATGACCGGCAGCCATTACGACACCGTGCGCAACGCCGGCAAGTACGACGGCCGGCTGGGCATCTTCGTGCCGATGGCCTGCGTGCGCGAACTGCACCGTCAAGGCAAGCGCCTGCCTTATCACCTGGAAGTCATAGGCTTCGCGGAAGAGGAAGGCCAGCGCTACCGCGCCACCTTCCTGGGTTCCGGCGCGCTGATCGGCGACTTCAAGCCCGAATGGCTGGACCAGCAGGACGCCGACGGCATCAGCATGCGCGACGCCATGGCGCAAGCCGGCCTGCGCAGCGAGGACATCCCCAGGCTGAAGCGCGACCCGGCGCGCTACCTGGGCTTCGTCGAAGTCCATATCGAACAAGGACCGGTGCTCTACGAAATGGGACTGCCGCTGGCCGTGGTCACGTCGATCAACGGCTGCGTGCGCTATCAGGTCCGGATCCACGGCCTGGCCTGCCATGCCGGCACCACCCCCATGAACCGCCGCCGCGACGCGGCCACCGCCGCCGCCGAACTGGCCTTGTACGTGGAGCAGCGCGCCGCTCGCGACGGCGACTCGGTGGGCACCATAGGCATGCTGGAAGTGCCTGGCGGGTCGATCAACGTGGTGCCGGGCGAATGCCGCTTCAGCCTCGACCTGCGCGCGCCCAGCGACAAGCAGCGCGATGCGCTGGCGGACGACGTGCTGGCCGAGCTCGAAGCGATTTGCCAGCGCCGCGGCCTGCGCTATGCGCTGGAAGAAACCATGCGCGCCGCCGCCGCTCCCAGCGATCCCGCCTGGCAGCAGCGCTGGGAACGCGCCGTCGACGCCCTGGGACTGCCCGTCCACCGCATGCCCAGCGGCGCCGGCCACGACGCCATGAAGCTGCACGAGGTCATGCCCCAGGCCATGCTGTTCGTGCGCGGCCAGAATTCCGGCATCAGCCACAACCCGCGCGAGTCCACCTCCAGCGACGACATCCAGCTTGCCGTGCTGGCGTTCCTGCGCCTGCTCGACGACCTTGCCCACGACACCCAATAGCCGACCATGACCGACTACGCCCGACTCGACGCCTGGATTGACGCCCACTTTGACGAGGAAGTCCGCTTCCTGCAGGCGCTGGTGCGCGTGCCGACCGACACGCCCCCCGGCAACAACGCCCCGCACGCCGAACGCACGGCCGAACTGCTGCAAGGCTTCGGCCTGGAGGCCGAGGCCCACCCCGTGCCCGCCGAGGCCGTGCGGGACTACGGGCTGCAATCCATCACCAACCTCATCGTGCGCCGCGAGTACGGCGCGGGCGGCCTGCGCGTGGCGCTCAACGCCCACGGCGACGTAGTGCCGCCAGGCGAAGGCTGGGAACACGATCCCTACGGTGGCGACATCGACAACGGCAGCCTGTACGGCCGCGCCGCCGCCGTCAGCAAGAGCGACTTCGCCAGCTACACCTACGCCCTGCGCGCGCTGGAAGCCGTCGCCCGGCCCCGCCGCGGCGCGGTCGAACTGCACTTCACCTACGACGAGGAGTTCGGCGGCCTGCTCGGCCCCGGCTGGCTGTTGTCGCAGGGGCTGACCAAGCCCGACCTGCTGATCGCCGCGGGCTTCAGCTACGAAGTCGTCACCGCGCATAACGGCTGCCTGCAAATGGAAGTGACGGTGCACGGCAAGATGGCGCATGCCGCCATTCCCAGCAGCGGCGTGGACGCGCTGCAAGGCGCGGTCGCGATCCTGAACGCGCTGTACGCGCAGAACGCGCGGTATCGCGAAATCAGGTCGGAGGTGCTTGGCATCAGCCACCCCTATCTGAATGTCGGCCGAATCGAAGGCGGCACCAATACCAACGTGGTCCCCGGCAAAGTCGTATTCAAGCTGGACCGCCGCATGATCCCCGAAGAGAATGCGGCCGAAGTCGAGGCCGACATCCGCCGCATCATCCAGGAAACCGCCGCCTCCATGCCCGGCATCAGCGTGGACATCAAGCGCCTGCTGCTGGCCAATGCCATGCGGCCGCTGCCGGGCAACCAGGCGTTGGTGCAGGCGATCCAGAAGCACGGGGCGGAATTGTTCGGCGAACCCATCGCCGCCATGGGCACACCGCTCTATACCGACGTGCGCCTGTACGCCGAAGCGGGCATCCCGGGGGTGATCTACGGCGCCGGACCGCGCACCGTGCTGGAATCGCACGCCAAGCGCAACGATGAACGCGTGGTGCTGGAAGACCTGCGGCGCGCCACCAAGGTCATCGCCCGCACGCTGGCCGACCTGCTGGACGCCGCCTGAGACGGCCGCCCGGCAGGACCGGCCGGGCGTATCACGCCAGCTTCATCACCCGGCGCCAGAACAGGATCGCCACCAGCACGAAGACGGCCAGGCCCAGGAACGATGCCGTGTGCTCGAAGCCCGCGCCGGCGATCGCCAACGGCGCTTCCGTGCCGGCCGCGCCGATGATGCCGGCCATCAGCACGCCGACCAGGCTTTCGCCCACGATCAGGCCCGACGCGATCAGCACGCCGCGACGGTTGGCCGCATCGGCGAACTGCTCGTAGGGCTTGCCGGCCGCAGCCGCGCGGCGGCGCAGGGCGCGTTCCAGCAGCCAGGCCAGGACCGCGCCGACCACGATGGGCGCGGCGACGGTGGGCGGCAGATAGATGCCGATACCCACGGCCAGCACCGGAATCCGGGCCACGCGGCAGGTGCGCTTCATGATCTCGTCGACCACGATCAGGCCCACGCCGACCGCCATGCCGATCAGGATCATGGTCCAGTTGAGCTGGTGCGTGAAGATGCCGCGCGCAATCGCCAGCATCAAGGTCGCCTGCGGCGCCGACAGGGCCTGCGCCGGGTCCATGCCCTCGCGCGGCATGGCGTCGGCAAAGCCGTAGGCGTTGTAGAGCAGTTCCAGCACCGGCGAGATCACCGCCGCGCCGGCCACGCAGCCGATCAGCAGGGCCACCTGCTGGCGCCAGGGCGTCGCGCCCACCAGCCAGCCGGTCTTCAGGTCCTGCAGGTTGTCGTTGGAAATGGAGGCCACCGCCACCACTGCCGAGGTGCTGAAGATAGCCAGGGCAATCGCCATCTGCACGCCGTTCTCCGCGCCCAGCAGTTCGCCGCCCAGCGCCAGCATCAGGAGCGACACCAGCACGATGGCGACGATGCCCACGCCCGAGATCGGGCTGGTCGAGGAACCCACCAGGCCGGCCATGTAGCCGCAGGCCGCGGCTACCAGGAAGCCGAACACAAAAGCGAACAGCACGGCGTAGGCCACCAGCTTCCAGATCGCCGCGGGCGACAGCGGCGCACCCGACAGGAACACCTGGAAGGTCACCACCAGGACCGCCACCAGCACCAGCGTCACCGCCGAGATCCAACCGGCCGACAGGTCGCGCTCGGTGCGCGGCGCTTGTCCGGCGCGGGCCGCGCCCGCCTTGGTCAGGGCCGCGAACGAGGCCTTGACGCCGCGCGCCATCGGCATGAACAGCGTGGCCAGCGTCCAGATGGCGCCCACGCCGATCACGCCGGCGCCGATGAAGCGCACCTGCGAAGCCCACAGGCCCGTGGCGTACTTGGCCTGCGACACGTCCGCGGGTATGTCGCCCATGGCGGTCAGGATGGGTACGGCGATGCCCCAGGAAATGACCAGCCCGGTCAGCATGGCCAGACCCGCAACAATGCCGATCAGGTAACCGGCGCCCAGCAGCGCCAGCGAAAAGCCCATGGGCAGCCGGAACACCGCGCCGCCCAGCGCGAACCAGCCGCTAACGCTGTCGCCCAAGACCCGCAAGCCGCTGGCGGCGAAGCTGACCGCGGCGGCGACCACGCCGCCGGCGACGATGTCGCCCATGCCGGTGGCCGTCTTGGCCGGCGCCCGTCCGTTTTCCTCGGCCTCGTCCTGGGCGCGTTCGGCGCTGCCCACCCGCAGAATTTCAGCGGCCGCCACGCCTTCCGGATACGGCAGGTCGCTCTGCACCACCATCACGTGGCGCAGCGGAATGGTGAACATCACGCCGAGCATGCCGCCCGCCGCGCAGATGCCCAGCGTCTGCCAGAACGGGAAGCCCTGCCAGTGCCCCATCATGACCAGGGCCGGCAGGATGAAGATGATGGATGACAGCGTGCCGGCCGCCGAGGCCTGGGTCTGCACCATATTGTTTTCAAGGATGTTCGCGTCCTTGAACAGCCGCAGGACGGACATCGAGATCACCGCGGCCGGAATGGCGGATGAGAACGTCAGGCCCACCTTCAGTCCGAGGAAGACGTTGGAGGCCGTGAAGATGACGGTGATGATTGCGCCCAGGAGGATGCCGCGGAACGTAAGTTCGGGCAACGTGACCTCTGCCGGGACGCTGATGGGTTGGGTCATTGCAGTAATTCCTATCATGCCAGCCGCGAATTCTAGCGCCTTCGCGTCCACCCTGCGGCCACCCCCTCCGGGCGGCGGCCGGGCACATCCTCGGCAGAAGCTGCCGCAAGCCGCAAAACCTGCAACAGATTATGCTGAATTTTCGGGAATTCCCCCAAAATTTTGATCACCCATATCAGGGGCTAGGGTCTAGCATGGACGTCAAACCAGGAGACGACAAGACCATGCGCGACGCCAGTTCCGCCCGCCCCGGGCAAGATATCCAGCACGACGCCGACCCCGCCGAAACCGCCGAATGGCGCGACGCGCTGCAGGCGCTGGTCCAGGCGGAAGGTTCTGAGCGCGCAGGCTACGTGCTGGACAACCTGCTGGGGCATGCCGCGTCGCTGGGCCTGCGCGCCAACAGCCAGACCCGCACCGCCTACCTCAACACCATCCCCGCCGACCAGGAGCCGCCCTTCCCCGGCAACCTGGCCGTGGAGGAGCGCATCGCCCGCATCAACCGCTGGAACGCGCTGGCCATGGTGGTGCGCGCCAACCAGGCGCACGGCGAGCTGGGCGGCCACATCGCCAGCTACGCCTCGGCCGCCGACCTGTTCGAGGTGGGCTTCAACCACTTCTTCCGCGCGCAAAGCCAGGACGGGCCGGGCGACCTGGTCTACATGCAGCCGCACTCGGCGCCCGGCGTGTACGCCCGCGCCTACCTGGAAGGCTTCCTCGGCGAAGAAGACCTGGCGCATTTCCGCCAGGAGATCACCGCGTCGGCCCGCGGCCTGCGCGGACTGTCGTCGTACCCGCACCCGTGGCTGATGCCGGACTTCTGGCAGTTCCCCACGGGCTCGATGGGCATCGGTCCCATCAACGCCATCTACCAGGCGCGCTTCATGCGCTACCTCGAACACCGCTCGCTCGTGCCCGGCGGCGACCGCAAGGTCTGGGGCATCTTCGGCGACGGCGAAATGGACGAACCCGAATCCATCGCCGCGCTGACGCTGGCCGCGCGCGAAAAACTCGACAACCTGGTGTTCGTCGTCAACTGCAACCTGCAACGCCTGGACGGCCCGGTGCGCGGCAACGGCCGCATCATCGACGAACTGGAAACGCTGTACGCGGGCGCCGGCTGGAACGTCATCAAGCTGGTCTGGGGCAGCGACTGGGACGCCCTCCTGCGGCGCGACACCAATGGCGCCCTGGCGCGCGCCTTCGCCAATACCGTGGACGGACAATTCCAGACCTTTGCGGCCAACGACGGCGCCTTCAACCGCGCGCACTTCTTCAACCAGAATCCCGAACTGGCGGCCCTGGTGGCCGACTGGAGCGACGAGGCCATCGACCGCCTGCACCGCGGCGGCCATGACATGGTGAAGATCCATGCGGCCTACCACCGCGCCGCGAATCATCGCGGCCAGCCCACGGTCATCCTGGCGCAGACCAAGAAGGGCTTCGGCATGGGATCCGCCGGCCAGGGCAAGATGACCACGCACCAGCAGAAGAAGCTGGACGACGAGGCGCTGCTGGCCTTCCGCGACCGCTTCGCGCTACCGATCTCGGACGCCGACTGCCTGGCGCTGAAGTTCTACCGCCCGGCCGAAGACAGCGCCGAACTGCGCCACCTGCAAGCGCGCCGCGCCGCGCTGGGCGGCCACATCCCCCGTCGCAACACCGAGGCCCCCCGCCTGGCCCCGCCGGACGCGGAACACTGGGCGCGCTTCGCGCTGGCCGCCGACGGCAAGGAAATGTCGTCCACCATGGCCATCGTGCGCATGCTGACCGCGCTGCTCAAGGACGCCGCCGTGGGGCCGCGCATCGTGCCCATCGTGGCCGACGAGGCGCGCACCTTCGGCATGGCCAACCTGTTCCGCCAGATCGGTATCTATTCGGCGCAAGGCCAGCTCTACGAACCCGAGGACATCGGTTCGGTGCTGTACTACCGCGAGGCGCGCGACGGCCAGATCCTGGAAGAAGGCATTACCGAAGCCGGCGCGATTTCCTCGTGGACGGCCGCCGGCACCAGCTACTCGGTCAACGGCCTGCCGATGCTGCCCTTCTATATCTATTACTCGATGTTCGGCTTCCAGCGCATTGGCGACCTGATCTGGGCCGCGGCCGACCAGCGCACGCGCGGCTTCCTCATCGGCGCTACCTCCGGCCGCACCACTCTGGGCGGCGAAGGCCTGCAGCACCAGGACGGCTCCAGTCACATCATTGCAGCCACCGTGCCCAACTGCCGCGCCTATGACCCAGCCTACGCCTTCGAGGTCGCCGTCATCGTCGAACACGGCATGCGCCGCATGCTCGACGAACAGCGCGACGAGTTCTACTACCTGACCGTCACCAACGAAAACCTGGCGCAGCCGGACATGCCGGCGGGCGAGGACGTGCGCGAGGGCATCCTGCGCGGCATGTACCGCCTGCGGCCCGCGCGCGCGCAGGCCCAGGTGCGCCTGCTGGGCGCGGGCCCGATGCTGCGCGAGGCGGAACTCGCGGCAGAACGCCTGCAGGCCGATTACGGCGTGGACGCGGAAGTCTGGAGCGTCACCAGCTTTTCCGAGCTGACGCGCGCCGGCCGCGAAGCCGAACGCGCCCGCGCGCTGGGCCTGCCGGCCAGCGTCGACTGGGTCCGGACCTGCCTGGGCGCAAGCAACGCCCCGGTCGTCGCCGCCAGCGACTACGTGCGCGCCGTGCCGGAACAGATCCGCGCCTGGGTGCCCGCGCCCTACCGCACGCTGGGCACCGACGGCTTCGGCCGCAGCGACACTCGCGCCCAGCTGCGCGACTTCTTCGAGGTCAGCGCGGACTGGATCGTGCTGCACGCCCTGGACAGCCTGGACCGCCAGCAAGATGCCCAGGCGCTGCGCGCGCGCTTGAATGCCGGCGCGCGCCAGACGCCGCCTTGGGAACTGTAGGATTGCCATCCGCGATGCAGCGAGGTTTTGCGCAAAATCGTCCATTCGCTGCACCGCAACAACCAAGCACCCGCGCTTTCTGTTGAAATACGGGTGTTCCCAAGCATTTCCAAAAAAATACGGCGGGCCGCGAGCCCGCCTTTTGCAATCCGATTTCCTTTCCATTTAGCGCCCTCAAGGCCTGTATCCCATGGACGAAACTCTCACCAAAATGGCGTTGGACTACCACGCCTACCCCACCCCCGGCAAAATCTCGGTCACCCCGACCAAGACCCTGGCCAACCAGGACGACCTGTCCCTGGCCTACTCCCCCGGCGTGGCGGCCGCCTGCATGGCCATCTTCGACCAGGGCGATGACGCCGCCTCGAAGTACACCTCGCGCGGCAACCTGGTGGGCGTGATCACCAACGGCACCGCCGTGCTGGGCCTGGGCAACATCGGCCCGCTGGCCGCCAAGCCCGTGATGGAAGGCAAGGGCTGCCTGTTCAAGAAGTTCGCCGGCATCGACGTCTTCGACATCGAACTGGCCGAGAACGATCCGGACAAGCTGGTCGACATCATCGCGGCGCTGGAGCCCACCCTGGGCGGCGTCAACCTCGAGGACATCAAGGCGCCCGAGTGCTTCTACATCGAGAAGAAGCTGCGCGAGCGCATGAAGATCCCCGTCTTCCATGACGACCAGCACGGCACCGCCATCATTTCGTCGGCCGCCATCCTGAACGGCCTGAAGGTCGTGGGCAAGGACATCGGCAAGGTCAAGCTGGCCTGCTCGGGCGCCGGCGCAGCCGCCATCGCCTGCCTGGACCTGCTGGTCCACCTGGGCGTCAAGCGCGAAAACATCTACGTGGTGGACTCGCGCGGCGTGATCTGGGACGGCCGCGACGAAAACATGGAAGCCAACAAGAAGCGCTACGCGCAGAAGACCGACGCGCGCACGCTGGCCGACGTGGTCAACGGCGCCGACGTGTTCCTGGGCTGCTCGACCGCCGGCGTGCTGACCGCCGACATGGTCAAGACCATGGCCGCCAGCCCGCTGATCCTGGCGCTGGCCAATCCGGAACCGGAAATCCGTCCCGAAGTGGCCAAGGCCGCCCGTCCGGACTGCATCATCGCCACCGGCCGTTCGGACTACCCGAACCAGGTCAACAACGTGCTGTGCTTCCCGTTCATCTTCCGCGGCGCCATGGATGCCGGCGCCTCGCGCATCACGGAAGAAATGAAGCTGGCTTGCGTCAAGGCCATCGCCGAACTGGCGCAAGCCGAACAGAACGACGAAGTGGCCCGCGCCTACGCCGGCCAGGAACTGTCGTTCGGCCCGGACTACATCATTCCCAAGCCCTTCGACCCGCGCCTGATCGTCCAGATCGCGCCGGCCGTGGCCCAGGCCGCCGCCGACTCCGGCGTGGCCGCCCGTCCCATCGAGGACATCGAAGCCTACCGCCAGAAACTGATGGGCTTCGTGTACCACTCGGGCCAGTTGATGCGTCCGCTGTTCGCCCAGGCCAAGAAGGCGCCCAAGCGCGTCATCTACGCCGACGGCGAAGACGAGCGCGTGCTGCGCGCGGTACAGACCGTGGCCGATGAGAAGCTGGCGTTCCCGATCCTGATCGGCCGCCCGGCCGTCATCGAGATGCGCATCAAGAAGTTCGGCCTGCGCCTGGTCGCCGGCCAGGACTTCGAGATCGTCGATCCGGAAGACGACAGCCGCTTCAACGAGACCTGGGCTGCGTACTACCAGCTGAAGGGCCGCGAAGGCGTGACGCCGGCCATCGCCAAGGCGATGATCCGCAAGCACAACACGCTGATCGGCGCGATGCTGCTGCGCCGCGGCGACGCCGACGCGCTGCTTTGCGGCGTGGCCAGCAAGTACGACAACCAGCTCAAGTACATCGACGAAATCATCGGCAAGAAGGAAGGCCAGACCTACGCCGCCCTGAACGTGCTGATGCTGCCCGACCAGACGCTGTTCGTCACCGACACCCACGTCAACGAGAACCCCACGGCCGAGGAAGTCGCCAGCATCACCATCCAGGCCGCGGACGAAATGCTGCGCTTTGGCGTGGTGCCGAAGATCGCCCTGCTGTCGCACTCCAACTTCGGCAGCCGCGTGACGGAATCCTCGCGCAAAATGGCCGCCGCGCGCCAGATGGTGCAGGACCGCGCTCCCGACCTGGAAGTCGACGGCGAAATGCACGCCGACGCCGCCCTGTCGGAAAAGATCCGCGTCCTGGCCTACCCGGACAGCACGCTCAAGGGCCGCGCCAACTTGCTCGTCATGCCCACGCTGGACACCGGCAACATCACGTACAACATGCTGAAGATGACCGGCAGCAATGGCGTCGCGATGGGTCCGATCCTGCTGGGCGCGGCTCGCCCCGTGCACATCCTGACCACCAGCGCCACCGTGCGCCGCATCGTCAACATGACGGCGCTGGCCGTGGTGGACGCGCAGCAGGAAGCCGCCGAGGCCGCCAAGAAGCGTCGTTGATGATCGACCGCCGCTAAGGCAAAGAGCGCCCCTCGGGGCGCTCTTTTTCATTCCGGAGGGTCACGCCATCAAGATAGCTGCCCTACCCGCGCTGATGGTAAAAACCAAGTTCGACCTTGTTTTCTGGAGTCAACATGCTGGCCGACGCTTTGTATGCCTGGTTTCACTACCTGGCCATTTTCCTGCTCGTGGTGGTCCTGACGGCCGAAGCCGTGCTGCTGCGGCCCGATCTCAGCGCCAGCGGCCTCAAGCGCCTGGTCATTTATGACCGCCTCTATGCGCTGAGCGCCGTGGTCGTGCTTGTCACCGGAGTGCTGCGCCTGACGCTGGGCATCAAGGGCGCCGCGTTCTACATGAGCAATCCCTGGTTCCACGCCAAGATCACGCTCTTCGTCATCATCGGCCTCTGTTCGATTGCGCCTACGATGACATTCCTGCGCTGGGCCAAGCAGTCCCGCCAACAACCGGGCTTCTTGCCTGCCGCGGCCGACATCAAGCGCGCCCGCCGCTGGGTCATGATCGAATCGCACCTGTTCATCTTCCTGCCACTGTTCGCCGTGCTGATGGCGCGCGGCATCGGCGCATAAGGCAGGCTCCCCGGCCTGCTGCGTGGTTCAGGGGCAGGCCGCGCGGCTGGGCTGCGGTTCCTCGTCGCCCACGATGATGGTGGCGAAGTGGAACACGCCCGCCTCATCGTTCTTGAGCACGTCCACGACCTCGCCGGCCAGCGTCTG
Organism: Achromobacter sp. D7-1; assembly: GCF_059760445.1. Lineage (NCBI taxonomy): Bacteria > Pseudomonadati > Pseudomonadota > Betaproteobacteria > Burkholderiales > Alcaligenaceae > Achromobacter > Achromobacter sp. D7-1. The sequence continues at coordinate 12,365 of NZ_JCBAMT010000074.1, forward strand.
CATGACCGACATGCCCTCGGGCACGTCGGCCTGACCGTCACGCCGGGCAACTTGGCCGTCCCAGGGGCTCAGCACCAGCACGCCCGGATACGGCTCGCGCGCATCGCCGCGGCCGCGCCGCGCCGACTTGACCTGGGTGCCTGCGGCATAGCTCACGCCGCCGAAACGCGTCGGGCAGGCCAGTTCCGCGTCGCTGACCCGCAACAGGCGCCGCGCCTCGTCGAGGTACAGCCGGGGCTCGCTCAAAGGCAGCCCGAATATCTTGACCGCCACCGGGTTCTTGACCTCGATGCGCCAGCGATCCGGATCGCGCGATCCATCGGTGTAGACGGTGCCACTCGAGCCGTAGACGATGGAGCCCGGCGCAAGGTCCACGGTCTCGACCCGGTTGCCCGGGCCCAGCACGCACTTGTCGAACGCCTTCATGGCGCCGTCGCTCGCCACCTCGAATTCAATGTCCTGTGTGGCGTCGCACTGCCAACCCTGCACCGCCTGGCTACCCGCGCCGCGCAGGATCACATTGCGCGGGTAGCGGCGCAGCAAGGCGTAGGTTTCGTTGTCGTAATCGGTGTTGAGATAGCGCCGGGCGCTCGACGCCAGTACCCCGTACATGGCCACAGGCTGTGGAAACTCCGCTTCGAGATAGGTTTCCAGTTGCCCTTCGTCCTGCAGCTTCAGTCGCGTTCCCGCTGGCATGGCAATGCCGCCGACCGTGGTGGTTTCCTGCAGCGTGATATTGCGGGCGGCCTCCGCACGGGCGCCCTCCCGCTCGATCTGCCAGACCACCGTCTGGACCCAGGCATAGAAGGCGAATGGCACGGCCAGCACGATCGACGCCAGAGCGGAAGTCTTCCAGTACTTGCGTACGGTGCGGCGCGCGCCCGCGCTCACCGCCAAGACCACGGCCCAACCGAGCAGCAGCAGGCCCGCAAGAAAACCCAGGGAAACGAAGATGTAGAAGCCGGCGGAAGGCAATGCTATGGGAATCATGGCAGGATGATAAACGCCAAACCCAAACGCCAAGTTCAGACACCGGGTCGCCCGCCCGTCTTCGCACGGCAAACGGCAACAAAAAACCGCCCGAAGGCGGTTTCTTGGTCAAGCCAGGCAGCAGCGTATCAACGCTTGTCCATCGGCGGCACGTCGCGCGTGACCGAACCGGTGAACAGCTGGCGCGGACGGCCGATCTTGTAATCGGGATCCGACAGCATTTCGTTCCATTGGGCGATCCAGCCCACCGTGCGGGCCAGCGCGAAGATGGCCGTGAACAGCGAGGTCGGGATGCCGATGGCGCGCTGGACGATACCCGAGTAGAAGTCCACGTTCGGGTACAGCTTGCGCTGGACGAAGTACGGATCCGACAGGGCGATGCGTTCCAGTTCCATGGCCAGCTTGAACAGCGGGTCGTTTTCCAGGCCCAGGGCCGAGAGCACTTCCTTGCAGGTTTCCTGCATCAGCTTGGCGCGCGGGTCGTAGTTCTTGTAGACGCGGTGGCCAAAGCCCATCAGGCGCACGCCCGAGTTCTTGTCCTTGACCTTCTCCATGAACTCGCCGACCTTGGCGATGCCGCCGTTGGCTTGCAGTTCTTCCAGCATCTGCAGGCAAGCTTCGTTGGCGCCGCCGTGAGCCGGGCCCCACAGGCAAGCCACGCCGGCCGAGATGGCGGCGAACGGGTTGGTGCCCGACGAGCCGCACAGGCGCACGGTCGAGGTCGAAGCGTTCTGCTCGTGGTCGGCGTGCAGGATGAAGATGCGGTCCAGCGCGCGCTCGACGACTTCGTTGACCTTGTAGTCTTCGCACGGCGTGGCGAACATCATGCGCAGGAAGTTGCCCGTATAGGACAGGTCGTTCTGCGGGTAGATGAAGGGCTGGCCTTGCGAGTACTTATAGGCCATCGCGACCAGCGTCGGCATCTTGGCGATCAGGCGGATGGCCGAGATGTGGCGATGCTGCGGGTTCGTGATGTCGGTGGAGTCGTGGTAGAACGCGGACAGCGCGCCGACCAGGCCGGTCAGGACGGCCATCGGGTGCGCGTCGCGGCGGAAGCCGCGCAGGAAGAAGTGCAGCTGCTCGTTCACCATCGTGTGATGGGTCACTTGCGAATCGAAGTCGGCCTTCTGGTCCTTGTTGGGCAGTTCGCCGTTCAGGATCAGGTAGCAGATGTCCATGAAGTCGCAATTGACGGCCAATTGCTCGATGGGGTAGCCGCGGTACAGCAGTTCGCCCTTGTCGCCGTCGATGTACGTGATGCCCGATTCGCAGGCGGCGGTGGACATGAAGCCGGGGTCAAACGTGAACATGCCCGTCTGGCCGTACAGCTTGCGGATGTCGATCACATCCGGACCAACCGTACCCTTGTAAACAGGGAACTCAATGGGGGCGCTGCCATCCGAGAAGGATAGAGTGGCTTTTTTGTCAGACAGGTTCATGTTCATTCCTCTCAATTAATCAGAGCGCGCGCATCTGGCCAATGATGCTCCGAAGCCTGGGCGTGTCCAGCGCGCCCTCAAGCTCTTTGCGGGCCAGCAGCAGATCGAGAAGGTCGTTGTCTCCCATCTCGAAAAGCTGCGTCAATGCCGCCACGTCATCATCGGTAAGCTCAGCCTCGTGGGCATCCAGATACCGGGTGATGATCAAGTCGTTTTCGAGCAAACCGCGGCGCGCCCGCCAACGCAAACGCGCCCGCTCCAATTCAGTTAGCTTGCTCATCTTTCCATACACCTAAAAAAAGCCCCGGCGCCGCACCCGCTACGCGGGTTTGCTGTCCCCGAGGGGACGTTTTTGCCTTGGGACAGCCCGGCGGCAATAACGCCGCCGGAGGCAAAAATACGCTTGTTCAAAACTAGACCGTGCGGCGAACCATCAGTTCCTTGATCTTGCCGATCGCCTTGGTCGGGTTCAGTCCCTTGGGACAGACGTCGACGCAATTCATGATGGTGTGGCAACGGAACAGGCGGTACGGATCTTCCAGGTTGTCCAGACGGCTGCCCGTGGCTTCGTCGCGGCTGTCGGCGATGAAGCGGTAGGCTTGCAGCAGGCCGGCCGGGCCGACGAACTTGTCCGGGTTCCACCAGAACGACGGGCAGGAAGTGGAACAGCACGCGCACAGAATGCACTCGTACAGGCCATCCAGCTCTTCGCGCGCCTCGGGCGACTGCAGACGCTCTTTTTCGGGCGGCGGCGTGTCGTTGATGAGGTACGGGCGGATCGAGTGGTACTGGTTGAAGAAGTGCGTCATGTCCACGATCAGGTCGCGGATGACGGGCAGGCCCGGCAGCGGACGCAGAACGATGGGTTCCTTCAGTTCGCGCAGGTTGGTGGTGCACGCCAGACCGTTCTTGCCGTTGATGTTCATGGCGTCCGAGCCGCACACGCCTTCACGGCACGAGCGGCGCAGGGCCAGGCTGTCATCGACGTCGTTCTTGATGCGCACCAGCGCATCGAGCAGCATCTTGTCGGTCGGCTGGAGTTCGACTTCCAGCTTCTGCATGTACGGGCGCTCGTCCTTGTCCGGATCGTAGCGGTAGATTTCGAACTTGACGATTCTCTTGTTGCTCATAGTGGGCTCAATCCGGACTTAGAAGGTACGCGCCTTGGGCGGGAAGGACTCGACCGTCAGCGGCTTCATCTGCACGGGCTTGTAATCCAGGCGGCTGCCTTCGGAGTACCACAGCGTGTGCTTCAGCCAGTTTTCGTCGTCGCGCGTCGGGTGGTCGTCCAGCGCGTGCGCGCCGCGGCTTTCGGTGCGGGCGGCGGCCGACTTGATGGTGGCGCGGGCCACTTCCGTCATGTTCGCCATTTCCAGCGCCTCGACGCGCGCGGTGTTGAACACCTTGGACTTGTCCTTGAAGTAGATATTGTCGGCTTGCTTGGCCAGATCTTCGATCTGGGTCACGCCTTCGTTCAGCAGTTCCAGCGTGCGGAACACGCCGCAGTGGCGCTGCATCGAGAAGCGGATGGCATTGCCGATGTCCTGGGTCTTTTCGCCCGAGGTGCGCGATTCCAGCTTGTTGACGCGGTCCAGCGAGAATTCGACGGCTTGCTGCGGCACGGGCTGGTGCGCGTGCTGGCGTTCCGGATGCGAATTGACGATGTGGTTGCCGGTGGCGCGGCCGAACACGATCAGGTCCAGCAGCGAGTTGGTGCCCAGGCGGTTGGCGCCGTGCACCGACACCGCGGCGCATTCGCCGATGGCGTACAGGCCGTTGACGACCTTGTTTTCGCCATTTTCGCGCGACAACACCTGACCGTGGTAGTTGGCCGGAATGCCGCCCATCTGGTAGTGGATGGTCGGAACGACGGGGATCGGTTCCTTGATCGGGTCCACGTTGCCGAACTTGATGGCAATTTCGCGGATCGAGGGCAGGCGCTTGTTGATGACGTCGGCGCCCAGGTGATCCAGCTTGAGGACCACGTAGCTGCCGTCCGGACCGCAGCCGCGGCCTTCCTTGATTTCCTGGTCCATCGAGCGCGACACGAAGTCACGCGGAGCCAGGTCCTTCAGCGTGGGCGCATAGCGCTCCATGAAGCGTTCGCCATCCTTGTTCAGCAGGATGCCGCCTTCGCCGCGCACGCCTTCCGTGATCAGCACGCCGGCGCCGGCCACGCCGGTCGGGTGGAATTGCCAGAATTCCATGTCCTGCAGCGGGATGCCCGCACGGGCGGCCATGCCCAGGCCGTCACCGGTGTTGATGAAGGCGTTGGTGGAAGCGGCCCAGATGCGGCCGGCGCCGCCGGTGGCCAGCACCGTGGTCTTGGCTTCCAGGATGTAGATTTCGCCCGTTTCCATTTCGAGGGCGGTCACGCCCACGACGTCGCCCGCTTCGTTGCGCAGCAGGTCCAGCGCCATCCATTCGACGAAGAACTGGGTGCGCGCGGCGACGTTGCGCTGGTAGAGGGTGTGCAGCAGCGCGTGGCCGGTGCGGTCGGCAGCGGCACAGGCGCGCTGGACCGGCTTTTCACCGAAGTTGGCGGTGTGGCCACCGAACGGACGCTGGTAGATGGTGCCGTCGGGGTTGCGGTCGAACGGCATGCCGAAGTGCTCGAGCTCGTACACGGCGTTCGGCGCTTCGCGGCACATGAATTCGATGGCGTCCTGGTCGCCCAGCCAGTCCGAACCCTTGACGGTGTCGTACATGTGCCAGTACCAGTTGTCTTCGCTCATGTTGCCCAGCGAGGCGCTCACGCCGCCTTGCGCGGCAACGGTGTGCGAACGCGTGGGGAACACCTTGGACAGCACTGCAACGGACAGGCCCGCTTGGGACAGTTGCAGCGAACAACGCATGCCGGCTCCGCCGGCGCCAACGACCACCACATCAAACTGGCGGCGCGGCAGGGATTTCATGACAGAGACCACGGCTTAAATGCTCCAGAGGATTTGCGCGAAGTAAACGACCGAACCGACCAGCCAGAGGATCGTCAGCACTTGCAGCAGCAGGCGCACGCCCACCGACTTGACGTAGTCCATCCAGATGTCGCGCACACCAATCCAGGCATGCCAGGCCAGCGCAATGAATGCAAGGGTGGCCAGGATCTGGCCAACCGGAAGAACGCCCACGTAGAAATTGAACAGTGCGGCCCAGTGTTCGTACGTGAAGGCCGGCATCATCAGGATGCCGATGAGCAGCACCAGCGTGTACACGGCCATGATGACGGCGGTGATGCGCTGGATGATGAAATCCATGACGCCGTAGTGGGCGCCCACGACCAGACGCTTGGGTCCGTAGTTTTTGACGTCGGCCATTACAGCACTCCGAACAGTTTGAGAGCGAACACCAAGGTCAGCGCCAGGCTCACCCCAAAAACCACGCCGGCGCTCTTCTTGGCCGACAGTTTGTCGATGCCGATGTGCAGATCCAGCAGCAGGTAGCGGATGCCGGCACAGAAGTGGTGCAGGTAGCCCCAGATCAGGACCAGGAAGACAAGCTTGACTATCGGGTTGCCAGCGTACGCGGCCAAGGCTGCGAACGTCTGCGGCGCGGCCACGCTGGCCGCGAACAGCGGCAGGATGACCAAGGGAAGACAGAGGAACAGCAGCGCGCCGCTGACGCGGTGCAGAATGGACAGCTTGCCGGCCAGGGGCAGGCGGTAGCTGGCGAGTTGCGCAATACCAATATTGCGAAACTGCGGACGTGGCTTGGCAGCGGTGTCGGACATGACGGCCTCGGTGTTTCGGAACTAGGGAATCGTTACGGCGGAAATGCCGTCGCCCTTGCGGGCAAACACGGTATTTTCGCCCAGAGATAGGGTCGGTATCAAATCGTAGGTAAAAAGATCATCAATTCAGACTATTGCGGTAGTGGTATCGATCGGTCAAGTACAACCCCCGACGAATTTCCATGGGGCGGTCACCATACGTATAAGACACCCTATCCACCTGCAACAACGGCGTCCCGGCGGGAACATTAAGCAGCGGACAGACCTCGGCCGGCGCAATCACCGCGCGCAGCTTTTCGTCCGCGCGCACCATGCTCACGCCGAACTCGGATTCGAACAGACCATAGAGCGGCGCCTTGTTGGCGCTCAGCAGTTCCAGGGTCAGTCCACGGAAAATGGAACCAGGCAGCCAGATGTCGTCCACCACGGTGGGCGCCTGCCCCAGGGACAGCAGGCGGCGGATCATGATGACGGTTTCGCCGGCCCGCAGGTCCAGGGCGCGCGCGATCTCGGCGGGCGCCCGCAGGCGCCGGCATTCCAGGATGCGGCTTTCCGCCCGGCCGGCCTCGCCTTCGTCGGCGGCCAGGCGCAGGAAGCGGTAGCGCACGCGCGCTTCGTGGTGGGTGGCGACAAAAGTGCCCTTGCCCTGGCGCCGCAGCAGCATGTGCTCGGCGGCCAGCTCGTCGACCGCCTTGCGCACCGTGCCCTGGCTCACCTGGAAACGGGCGGCCAGATCGATTTCGCTGGGGATGAGCTCGCCGGGCTTCCATTCGCCGCGTTCCAGGCTCTGGACAAGCAGATCCTTGATTTGCCGGTAGAGCGGACTGAAAGCGGCCCCCTCGCCCGCCGTGCGGGCGGCGCGAATGCGTAAGGAGGTTTCGGGCCGGGGCTCTGCCATGGATCTTTTCGATTGAGTCATGTTTATCCGGGAAATGGGAGGGCGGCGCAAGGCAGCGAACCCATCCGCAATGCGCTGCTGCCGCCAGTGTTCTGGCTTGATACAGGCGCGCAGCCGAAACCGGGCTGCGGCGCATTCGAATAAACGCTCTATTGTGGCATATCGGCCGCAACACTGTCCAACGTCTTATGTCTTATATAAGATAGAAGAGCAATTGACGGACACGTAAATTCGATCTAGGATTCAACGCTGCCCAGGCCCTGCGCCAGCCACCGTGCGCACCTCCGCGCCCGCCGCTGCGCACGCTGCCGCACCCGCGTTGATTTTCACGCCCAACGATTACACTGATTGGTGAGATTTTTTCTCGCCAAACCATTACGGAGAACGTCCATGTCCAAGCCTGCCTTGCGTGTCGCCGTCACCGGCGCCGCCGGCCAAATCGGTTACGCACTGCTATTCCGCATCGCCTCGGGCGAAATGCTGGGTAAAGATCAACCCGTCATCCTGCAACTGCTGGAAATTCCCGACGAGAAAGCGCAAAAGGCCCTGAAGGGCGTCATCATGGAACTGGATGACTGCGCCTTCCCGCTGCTGCAAGAAGTCACCGCCCACAGCGACCCGCGCACCGCCTTCAAGGACGCCGACGTGGCCCTGCTGGTCGGCGCCCGCCCGCGCGGCCCCGGCATGGAACGCAAGGACCTGCTGTCGGTCAACGCCCAGATCTTCACGGCTCAGGGCAAGGCCCTGAACGACGTCGCCAGCCGCAACGTCAAGGTTCTGGTCGTGGGCAACCCGGCCAACACCAATGCCTACATCGCCATGAAGTCGGCGCCGGACCTGCCCGCCAAGAACTTCACCGCCATGCTGCGCCTGGACCACAACCGCGCCCTGTCGCAACTGGCCGCCAAGTCGGGCAAGGCCGTCGCCGACATCGAAAAGCTGGTCGTGTGGGGCAACCACTCGCCCACGATGTATCCCGACTACCGCTTCGCCACCGTCGGCGGCGAATCGCTGTCCAAGCTGATCAACGACGACGCCTGGAACCGCGACACGTTCATCCCCACCGTGGGCAAGCGCGGCGCCGCCATCATCGAAGCCCGCGGCCTGTCCTCGGCCGCTTCGGCCGCCAACGCCGCCATCGACCACGTCCGTGACTGGGTCCTGGGCAGCAACGGCAAGTGGGTCACGATGGGCATCCCGTCAGACGGCTCCTACGGCATCCCGGAAGGCATCATCTACGGCGTGCCGGTCACGACCGAAAACGGCGAATACAAGCGCATCGAAGGCCTGGAAATCGACGCCTTCTCGCGCGAGCGCCTGGACTTCACGCTGAAAGAGCTCCTCGAAGAGCGCGACGGCGTCAAGGACCTGCTGAAGTAAGCAGCGCATGAGTAAAGAATTGGGCCCGTTTGCGCGGGCCCAATTCCTAAGCAAGACCGAAACATAAACCTGTCCCTTTGCTCCTGCGCAAAGGAATATCGCGAAGGGGACAGATTTATTTTCCGGCCAGTCCTTCCATCCGGGGCATTCTGAAAACACCCGGTCCAAATTACGGAGACCACCCATGTCCAGACCCGAATCCGCCGGCGCCCTCTTCCGCCGCGCACTCGCCGAAGAAAGCCCGCTGCAGATCATCGGCGCCATCAACGCCAACCATGCACTGCTGGCCAAGCGCGCCGGCTACCGCGCGATCTACCTGTCCGGCGGCGGCGTCGCGGCTGGCTCGCTGGGTCTGCCCGATCTGGGCATCAACACCATGGACGACGTCCTGACCGACGTGCGCCGCATCACCGACGTCTGCGACGTGCCGCTGGTGGTGGACATCGACACCGGCTTCGGCCCCTCGGCATTCAACATCGCCCGCAGCGTCAAGAGCCTGATCAAGTTCGGCGCCGCCGCCTGCCACATCGAAGACCAGGTCGGCGCCAAGCGCTGCGGTCACCGCCCGGGCAAGGAAATCGTCTCGACCGAGGAAATGGCCGACCGCGTCAAGGCCGCGGCCGACGCCCGCACCGACACCGATTTCTACCTGATCGCCCGCACCGACGCGATCGCCTCGCACGGCGTCGACGCCGCCATCGAGCGCGCGCTGGCCTGCGTGGAAGCGGGCGCCGACGCCATCTTCGCCGAAGCCGCCTACGACCTGCCCACCTACGACCGCTTCGTCAAGGCAGTCAAGGTGCCGGTGCTGGCCAACATCACCGAATTCGGCAAGACGCCGCTGTTCTCGGTGGAAGAACTGAAGAGCGTGGGCGTGGGCATGGTGCTCTACCCGCTGTCGGCCTTCCGCGCCATGAACAAGGCCGCCGAAGCGGTCTACACCGCCATTCGCCGCGACGGCCACCAGAAGAACGTGGTGGATCTGATGCAGACGCGCGAAGAACTGTACGACCGCATCGGCTATCACGAATTCGAATCCAAGTTGGACGCGCTTTTCCAGAAAGGCAAGGCGTAAGCAAGCCCTCGGTTTCCGGCGCCGCGGCAACCGCCCGGCGCCTTGCATGCCCACCCCATAGCAACGACCATCGCGAAAGGAAGGAGTAGAGACATGAGCACGGCTCCCAAGAAGCAAGTGGCCAAATCGGACGCCAAGCCGGAAGAAAAAGCCGGCTTCAAGCCCAAGAAATCGGTTGCGCTGTCTGGCGTTGTCGCCGGCAACACGGCGCTGTGCACGGTTGGCCGCAGCGGCAACGACCTGCACTACCGCGGCTACGACATCCTGGATATCGCCCACACCAGCGAATTCGAGGAAATCGCCCACTTGCTCGTCCACGGCAAGCTGCCGAACAAGGCCGAACTGAAGGCCTACAAGGAAAAGCTGCGCAGCCTGCGCGGCCTGCCCGCCCAGCTGCAAGCCGCGCTGGAGGCCCTGCCCGCCGCCAGCCACCCCATGGACGTGATGCGCACCGCCGTGTCGGTGCTGGGTTGCGTGCTGCCTGAAAAAGACGACCACAATACCCCGGGCGCGCGCGACATCGCCGACCGCCTGATGGCCAACCTGGGCTCGGCGCTGCTGTACTGGTACCACTACAGCCACAACGGCCGCATCATCGACGTGCAGACGGACGACGACAGCATCGGCGGCCACTTCCTGCACCTGCTGCACGGCGAAAAGCCCAGTGATGATTGGGTCAAGGCCATGCACATCTCGCTGAACCTGTACGCCGAGCATGAATTCAACGCGTCCACGTTCACCGCCCGCGTCATCGCCGGCACCGGCTCGGACATGTTCTCTGCCATCTCGGGCGCCATCGGCGCGCTACGCGGCCCCAAGCACGGCGGCGCCAACGAAGTGGCCTTCGACGTGCAGAAGCGCTATGACACGCCGGACGAGGCCGAGGCCGACATCCGCCGCCGCGTCGAAGCCAAGGAAGTTATCATCGGCTTTGGCCACCCCGTCTACACCGTGTCCGACCCGCGCAACAAGGTCATCAAGGAAGTGGCCAAGAAGCTGTCCAAGCAGGCCGGCAGCACCAAGATGTTCGACATCGCCGAACGCTTGGAAACGGTCATGTGGGACATCAAGAAGATGTTCCCCAACCTGGACTGGTTCTCGGCCGTCAGCTATCACATGATGGGAGTCCCGACCGCCATGTTCACGCCGCTGTTCGTCATCGCGCGCACGGCGGGCTGGTCGGCCCACATCATCGAACAGCGCGTCGACAACAAGATCATCCGCCCCACCGCCAACTACGTGGGCCCGGAAGACCAGAAGTTCGTTCCTCTGGAAAAGCGCAAGTAAGAACGGGACACGGACGAGGGCACGGCATGGCCACCTGTATTCATTCCATGGAGAGGTACCGCTATGTCTGCCCCGTTCTCCAACGTCCGTCCCGATCCCGACCAGGTCCTGGTCGACATCGCCGACTACGTCCTGAAGTATGAAATCCAGAGCGGCCTGGCGTACGAGACGGCACGCAACTGCCTGATCGACACGCTGGGCTGCGGCCTGGAAGCGCTGGAATACCCGGCGTGCAAGAAACTGCTGGGCCCCATCGTGCCCGGCACGACCGTGCCCCACGGCGCCAAGGTGCCTGGCACACAATTCCAGCTCGATCCCGTGCAAGCCGCGTTCAACATCGGCACGATGATCCGCTGGCTGGACTTCAATGACACCTGGCTGGCCGCCGAATGGGGCCACCCGTCCGACAACCTGGGCGGCATCCTGGCCACCGCCGACTGGCTGTCCCGCACCGCGGTCGCGGCGGGCAAGCCGCCCCTGCTGATGCGCGACGTGCTGACCGGCATGATCAAGGCGCATGAGATCCAGGGCTGCATCGCGCTGGAGAACTCCTTCAACAAAGTCGGCCTGGACCACGTGGTGCTGGTCAAGGTGGCCTCCACCGCCGTGGTGGCGCAGATGCTGGGCCTGAGCCGCGAGGAAGTGATCAACGCGGTATCGCTGGCCTGGGTCGACGGCCAAAGCCTGCGCACCTATCGCCACGCACCCAACACCGGCAGCAGGAAGAGCTGGGCCGCGGGCGACGCCACCAGCCGCGCCGTGCGCCTGGCGCTGATCGCCAAGAGCGGCGAAATGGGCTACCCGTCCGTGCTCACGGCCAAGACCTGGGGCTTTTACGATGTGCTGTTCAAGGGCCAGCCGTTCAGGTTCCAGCGGCCCTATGGCAGCTACGTGATGGAAAACGTCCTGTTCAAGATCTCGTTCCCGGCCGAGTTCCACGCGCAAACCGCCGTCGAATGCGCCATGGAGCTCCACAGCCGCCTGAAAGCCGCCGGCAAGAGCGCCGACGACATCGCGAAAATCACGATCCGCACACACGAGGCCTGCATCCGCATCATCGACAAGAAGGGCCCGCTCGCGAACCCGGCTGACCGGGACCACTGCATCCAGTACATGGTGGCGGTGCCGACGCTGTACGGCCGCCTGACCGCAGCCGACTACGAGGACGCGGTGGCGCAGGATCCCCGCATCGACGCGCTGCGCGACAAGATCGTCTGCGTCGAAGACCCCGTCTACACCCGCGACTATCACGACCCCGACAAGCGTTCGATCGCCAATGCGCTGACGGTGGAATTCAAGGACGGCACCCGGCTGGACGAAATCGTCTGCGAGTATCCCATCGGCCACAAGCGCCGCCGCGCCGAAGGCATACCGCTGCTGGAAGCCAAGTTCCGCACCAACCTGGCGCGCATGTTCCCCGCCCGCCAGCAGGACCGCATCCTGCAGGCCTCGCTGGACCAGAAGCGGCTGGAAACCATGCCGGTGCACGAGTACGTCGATCTGTACGTGATCTGAGCCGCCGCCCCGCAAAGCCCCGTCCGCGGGGCTTTGCCCAGGTCCTGGGCGCAGGGTGGCGCAGCTTACAATGCGGCTTTCCTCGACTGGATCGCACCATGGCCATGCTTTGGGTCAAGACCTTTCACATCGTCTTCATCGCTTCCTGGTTTGCCGGCCTGTTCTACCTGCCGCGCATATTCGTGAACCTGGCCCAGCAATCGGACGCCACGGTCCAGACCACCCTGCTGGGCATGGCGCGCCGCCTGTACCGCTTCACCACCATCCTGGCCGTGGTCGCGGTCGTGTTCGGCATGTGGCTGTACCTGGGCTATGGCATCGGCGTCGGCCCCGGCAACGGCTGGATGCACGCCAAGCTCTTTTTCGTCCTGCTCGTCATCGGCTACCATCACGCCTGTGGCCTGATGCTGCGCAAATTCGAACAGGGCAAAAACACCCGTTCGCACAAGTTCTATCGCTGGTTCAACGAAGTTCCCGTCTTGCTGCTCTTGGTGGTGGTGGCGCTGGTCGTCGTCAAACCCTTCTGATACCCCCTACCTCTGCACATTCGCCAGGATTCGTATGTCCTCTGATGAACAGGACCGTCCGCGCAAGACGCTGACGATCAAGAAAACGGCGCGCGACGCCCATGCCGAAGACGCCCCCAAGCGCACCCGCACGGGCGCCCGCGCCCGCCTGGTCGCGCAACAGGAGCGCACCAAGGAAAGCATCGAACGCCAAAAGGACCCCGTCGCTTATCAGCGGCGCAAGGACGAGGAGGCCCGCGGACCGCGCGGCGCCGGCCGCGGCCAGCCCGCGCGCGGCTCGTCGGATCGGGCCGCGCCTGGCCGAAACGCCTCGGACCGGACCGCCCCTGGCCGCTCCGCTTCAGACCGCAAACGCGACGATGGCCCGCGGCGCGAAGCTGAGTCTGGCGGCCGCTCCGGCCGCGCCCCGCAGCGCGCGCCGCGCCTGCGGGACGATCAGTACATCGCGCCGGCCACGCCGGCGGGACGCTTCTACGACCCGTTCGAAGACGACGGCCCCGCCCCGGAATACCAGGCCGAACCCGACCATGTCCAGGAAGCGGATTTCGCCGAGGCTCGCGACCATGACGACGGCTACGACCAAGGCCACAGCAGGCGCGAGCCCGTCGTAGAAACCCGCAGCCGCCGCCCGCGCGAAACCCGCCAGGCGGAAGTGTTTCCCATCTTCGCCCCCTGCCCCCAGGGGCTGGAAGAGGCGCTGACGGCGGAAATGCAGGCGCTGGGCTTCGAGGACGCGCAGGCCGGCCGCGCCGGCTGTTCCTTCACCGCCGACTGGGCGGGCGTGCAGCGCGCCAACCTGTATTCCCGCCTGGCCACCCGCATCCTGGTGCAGGTGGCCCATGCCGAGATTTCGCACGAAGACGACATCCTGGACCTGGCCCGCGACACCCCCTGGGAACGCTGGTTCGGCGCCGAGCAGACCCTGCGCGTCGACACCTCTGCCATCAAGAGTCCGGTGCAAAGCCTGCAGTACTGCAATCTGCGCGCCAAGGACGGCATCTGCGACCGCCTGCGCGAACTGGAAGGCGAACGCCCCAGCATCGACACGGTGCGTCCGGATGCCCGCGTGCACCTGTTCCTGACCGGGCACACCGCCACGCTGTACCTCGACACCTCGGGCGAATCCCTGTTCAAGCGCGGCTGGCGCCTGGACAAGGGCGAAGCGCCGCTGCGCGAGAACCTGGCCGCCGGCATGCTGGCGCTAGCGGGTTGGGACCCGGCCGCGCCGCTGCTGGATCCGTTCTGCGGATCGGGTACCATCCTGATCGAAGCCGCCTGGATCGCGCTGGGCGTGCCCCCGGGCATCTCGCGCCCCTTCGGCTTCGAGCGCCTGCGCGGGCACGACGCCTACCGCTGGCGCGACCTGAAGGACGACGCCCGCTCGCGCATCCTGCCGCAGCTGGACGCGCCGCTGGTCGGCTACGACCTGGACCCGCAAGCCATCGAATTCGCCCGCAACAACGCCGAACGCGCCTGGCTGACGGAAGACTCCATCCGCTTCGAGGTGGGCGATGCGCGCCATGTCACGGCGCCCGCGGATCATGGCTGGATCGTCACCAACCCGCCCTATGGCGAACGCATGGGGACGGAACAGGACGCGGATCTGTGGCGCGACTGGGCCACCTGCCTGAAGCGCAATTTCGCCGGCTGGCAGCTGCATGTCATCACCAGCGACCTGACCTTGCCCAACCAGATGCGTTTGAAACCCAAGCGCCGCGTGCCGCTGCACAACGGTTCGCTGGATTGCCGCCTGTTCGGTTTCGAGCTGGTCGCCGCCGGCTACCGCGACGCCTGAGGACGCTTCCCGCCCCGGGCGGCTACGGCCCCCGGCGCGCCTCTTTTTCCCTCTGAGGCAGTACGTTGTAAACGCGCAGCAACATGCTGCGCGTATCTTTGCTTATGGTGTTCCCCCGCCCCGTTTGGGAGCATCATCGCACCAAGGTGTTGCCAATACGCACCGGCCACTTGCACAAGTTCAGGGTTAACCCCTATAATTCGGGTTATCCCTAGTAGCTAAACAAACAGTGCAAGCCCGTGGAGGCTATTGTGATCAACCCGAACAACACCATCCGCCTGACCGACGAACTCGAGCGCCAACTGATGCTCCAGGCTATTGAAGAACAATTCCGTCCGCACCCGATGCGGGCGTTGGCCGCCGGCCTGCGTAAGCTGGCCCACGGCATCCGTGCCCTGGCTGGCAAGACGAGCGCCAAGAACGCGCACTCCGCCGCCTAAGCAAGGCCCAGGCTCATGGCCTGAACAGTTTTCCCCTTGGGGGCTGCACAGCCCCTTTTAAGACCCGCCCTTACCGACGGGTTTTTTTTTGCCTGGAACGCCCCCGGCAAGACATCCTGCGAAAGTCGCCGCAAGCGCACAGGCCAGGTCGCCAAAGCCCGGCTTTGTCGGATAATAGCGACCCATGACGACCGACGCCCTCCTCGACCAGACTCCCAACCGGCTGCGCCGGTTCGCCTGCATGATGTACGAAGCCGTGCTGCTGTTTGGCGTGGTGTTCCTGGCGGGCTACCTGCTGGATACGCTGACCCAGAGCAAGAACGCGCTGGAATTGCGCGGCGCCCGGCAGGCTTGGCTATTCGTCGCCATCGGCGCGTATTTCGTGCTGTGCTGGCGCCGCCGCGGCCAGACGCTGCCCATGAAGACCTGGAACATCCGCCTGGTCGACCGCGACGGCAATACCCCCTCGACTGCCCGGCTGATGCTGCGCTATGTCCTGGTCTGGCCCCTGGTGCTGGTCGGCGCGGCAGCCGTCTGGGCGGCCGCCAGCGCTACCGGCTGGCCCTCGATGGACATGTTCATCGTCGCCGCGCCTTTCACGATCTTCATCTGGTCCTGGTTCGACCCCGACGGGCAGTTCCTGCACGACCGCATCCTCGGCACCCGGCTGCGCAACGCGCCGCAGCGCAAAAAGGCCCGATAGGCCGGGATCCCGGCGCGCCGATGGGCGTGTCGCACACATCCTGCGACAAACAGCAACATCATGCGGCGATTTGGCGGTTTGCTTTCAGAAAGTTGAAAGTCGACCGCAAAGACAATGGGGCCCCTTTTTTTTCAGACGCCCCGAACCATCATGCGCGCTTTTCTTTCCCGTGTTGCGCTGGCTGCCGCCAGCGCCCTGTTCCTGCTGCCCGCCGGCGCCCTTGCGCAGAACGCGGCCGCCCAGCAGGAAATCGAAGCAGCCACGAAAGCCGCCTTTGCCGCGGCCCAGGAAGGGCCGGCCGACGTCAAGCTGGGCGACCAGGCAATCGTCCATCTGCCCGCAACCATGTTCTTCGTGCCGCGCCTGCAGGCCGACCGGCTGATGGCCGCCTACGGCAATGGCAAGGATCCATCCCTGCTCGGCGTGGTGATGCCCAAGAGCGACGATGACGACTGGGCCATCACTGTCAATTTCGACAAGGCCGGCTACATCAAGGACGACGACGCCAAGAACTGGAACGTCAACGAATTGCTGGACAGCCTGCGCGAAGGCACCGAGCAATCCAATGAAGAGCGCAAGCAGCGCGGTTTCCCCGAGTTGATCATGGACGGCTGGGTCGAAGCGCCGAAGTACGACAGCAATACGCAGCGCCTGGTCTGGTCGGTCGCCGTCAAGCACAAGGGCGAAAGCGCCACCGAGAACCCCACCGTCAACTACAACACCTACGCGCTGGGCCGCGACGGCTACATCACGCTGGACCTGATCACGCAGAAGAGCATGGTGCCCAAGGACAAGACGGCCGTGCTGACCCTGCTGGACAAGCTGGATTACGTCGAAGGCAAGCGCTACGCCGACTTCAACTCGTCGACCGACAAGGTTGCCGAATATGGCCTGGCCGCCCTGGTGGCCGGCGTGGCCGCCAAGAAGCTGGGCCTGTTCGCCGTGATCGCCGCCTTCCTGGCAAAGTTCGCCAAGGTCGGCGTGCTGGCCGCGGCCGCGCTGGGCGGCGGCCTGTGGAAGCGCCTGCGCGCCAAGAAGGCCAACCAGCAGCAGCCCTGACCGCCGGCCATGAAAGCGGCTCCGGCCGCTCACCTCCCGAAGTCCAGCGCACGGCCTGCCGCCGTGCGCCGCCGCACCGGGCGACCTCAGGTCGTCACAACAGCGTCACATGGCGTTCATGTTCCGGTCATCGCCGGATGGTTTCATTCCCAGGCATGAGCACAGCCCCTGGGAAAGCTACCGTGAACGAGATCCGCCCCGCGCACTGGCGCGCCCTCTGGATTTCCGATATTCACCTGGGTACCGCCGGGTGCAAGGCGGAATTCCTCCTCGACTTCCTCGACCACAACGATTCCGACACGCTTTACCTGGTGGGGGACATTGTCGACGGCTGGCAGTTGCGCAAGCACTGGCACTGGCCCCGGGCGCACAACGACGTCATCCAGCGCATCCTGCGCAAGGCCCGCAATGGCACCCGGGTCGTGTTCATCCCGGGCAATCACGACGAATTCGCGCGCGAGTTCGCCGGCTACGCCTTCGGCGACATCGAAATCCTGGACGAGGACGTGCACGTCACCGCCAAGGGACAGCGCCTGCTGGTGCTGCACGGCGACCAATTCGACGGCGTGATCCAGCACAGCCGCTGGCTGGCGCACCTGGGCGACGGGCTCTACCAACTGGCGCTGTGGATCAACCATCATTTCAACCGGCTGCGCCACCGCCTGGGGCTGCATTACTGGTCCCTGTCGCAATACCTGAAGCACAAGGTCAAGAACGCCGTGTCCTTCATCACCGACTTCGAGGAAGCGCTGGCGGGCGAAGCCCGACGCCGAGGGCTGGACGGCGTGGTCTGCGGCCATATCCACAAGGCCGAACTGCGCTACGTGGGCGAAATCCTCTACTGCAACGACGGCGACTGGGTGGAGAGCCTCTCTGCCTTGGCGGAGACCCACGACGGCCAGCTCCAGCTGCTGGACTGGGCCGCCATCACGGCGGAACGCGAGGCCGACCCCGGCGCCCGTCCGCCCCGCTCGCTGACGCTGCCGGCCCTGCCATCCGCGCTGCGCCGCCAAGGCAAACACCCGTGATAACCCGTATGCGTCCCCGTTACGCAACGGGGATGTTGCAGTTCACGGCCCTCTAGGTCATGCTTGCATCTGGGGCAACGGGCGAACTTGACCCGTTCACGCTGCAACATGCTTACAACATAGGGCCATGAACGACCAATATCAGGCGCTCTACCAAACATTCCGCTGGCTGGTACCCACCCAGTTCAACATCGCGGAAGCGTGCTGCCACCGCTGGGCATCCAGCAGTCCGGATGCGCGGCGCATTGCCATCTACTACGAAGATGAATCCGGCAACCGCGAGGTCTGGACCTATGCCCGCCTGGCGGAAGCGGCCAATCAGCTAGCCAACGGCCTGGTGAAAATGGGCGTGGGCCGCGGCGACCGGGTCGGTGTGGTGCTGGGACAACGCCCCGAAACCGTGGTGGCCCATATGGCCATCTACAGCGTCGGCGCGGTGGTGCTACCGCTGTCCGCCCTGTTCGGCCCGGAAGCCCTGGAAAGCCGCCTGCGCGATTCCGAAACCCGCGTCGCCATCGTGGATTACGCGTCCAGCGCCAATCTGCTGGCCGTGAGCGACAACTGTCCCAACCTGCAGCAGATCATCGGCATCGGCTTCGCCGACGAGCGCGTCCTGCCCTGGCGCAGCCTGCTGGCGCGCCAACCCAGCGAATTCAAGATGGTCCAGACCCGCTCCTCGGATCCGGCCATCCTGCTCTATACCTCCGGCACCACCGGCGCCCCCAAGGGCGCGCTGCTGCCGCATAGCGTGCTGATCGGCAACCTGCCGGGCTTCGTGGCCTCCCAGGACTGGTTCCCGAAGCCCGCCGACGTGTTCTGGTCGCCCGCCGACTGGGCCTGGACCGGCGGCATGATGGATGCCCTGCTGCCCACCCTGTACTTCGGACATCCCATCGTCGGCACGCGCGGCCGCTTCTCGGTCGAACGCGCCTTCGAACTCCTGGAGCGCTACCAGGTCACCAACACCTTCCTCTTCCCCACCGCGCTCAAGATGATGATGAAAGCGGTGCCGGAGCCCCGCAACCGCTATCAGCTGGCCTTGCGTTCCATCATGAGCGCCGGGGAAAGCGTGGGCGAAACGGTCTTCGAATGGTGCCAGTCGGCATTGGGCGTGACGCCCAACGAAATGTTCGGCCAGACGGAAATGAACTATGTGGTCGGCAACAGCCAGAAGCGCTGGCCCGCCAAGCCGGGCAGCATGGGCCGGCCATACCCGGGCCACAACGTCGCGGTCCTGGACGAAGACGGCAAGCCGGTCGCGCCCGGCGCCACGGGCGAGATCGCCGTCAACCGGCTCGACATCCATGGCTATCCCGATCCGGTGATGTTCCTGGGCTACTGGCGCAACGAGGCCGCCACCCAGGCCAAGTTCAAGGGCGACTGGTGCCTGACGGGCGACCTGGCAACGGTCGACGCCGACGGCTACCTCTGGTACGCGGGCCGCGCGGACGATGTGTTCAAATCCGCCGGCTACCGGATCGGCCCCGGAGAAATCGAAAGCTGCCTGATCGGGCATCCCGCGGTGGCCAACGCGGCCGTCGTGCCCAAGCCGGACGCCGAGCGCGGCGCCCTGGTCAAGGCCTATGTGGTGCTGACGCCGGAGTTCGCGCAGCGCGACCGCAACGACATCATCGAGAACCTGCAGGAACACGTGCGCGAGCGCCTGGCCCCGTATGAATACCCCAAGGAGATCGAATTCGTCGACGAGCTGCCCATGACGACCACCGGTAAAATCCAGCGCCGCATCCTGCGCCTGCGCGAAGAAGAGCGCTCGCGGGCGACCGCAGGTATGGCAGACGCACAGCCAACGCACGCGCCGCAGACAGACGCGCAGCAGGCGCCCAAGGCCTGACGCTGCAACCGGAGAACTAGGCATGCCCATTTACCAGCTCGACGACCTGATCCCCAACATCGACCCGGCCGCCTATGTGGCCGACAGCGCCGACATCATCGGCAACGTCACGCTGGAGGCAGGCGTCAGCATCTGGTCCAACGTGTCGATCCGCGGCGACAACGACGCCATCCTGATCCAGAGCGGCACCAATATCCAGGAAGGCAGCGTGCTGCACGTGGACGACGGCTGTCCCATGACCATCGGCCCCAATGTGACGGTGGGCCATCAGGCCATGCTGCACGGCTGTACCATCCACGAGGGCGCCCTGGTGGGCATGCAGGCCATCGTGCTGAATAACGCCGTCATCGGCCGCAATTGCTTGATCGGCGCCGGCGCCATCATTCCCGAAGACCGCATCATTCCCGACAATTCCCTGGTCATCGGCATCGGCAAGATCGTCCGCCAACTCTCGGACGAGGAAATCGCCAATCTGCACAAGAACACGGCCCATTACGTGGCGCGCGGCCAACACTACAAGACGGCCCTGAAACGGATCGGCTGAGCGCCCCGGCGCGACGCTTCGACCCTGCTGGCGGCAGGGGGAATAGACCGGCCCGATCGGCTAACATTCCTCCATGACCGATCAGCTCAAGAAATACCTTACCGAAGACCGCAGCGTCCGCATCCAGGCCGTGCGCCTGGAGGCGACCTGGAAGGCCGTGCAGGCCAATCACGACTATCCCCCCGCCATCACCCACCTGCTGGGCGAACTGGTGGCGGCATCCACCCTGCTGGCCGCCAACATCAAGTTCGACGGCTCGCTGGTGCTGCAGATCCAGGGCGACGGCCCCATCGCCCTGCTGGTGGTGGAATGCCGCAACGACCTGAGCCTGCGCGCCACCGTCAAGATGCGCGAAGGCCACGAAGTACCCAGCGACGGCAACATGCAAAGCTTGCTGAACCCGGGTGGCAATGGCCGTTTCATCGTAGTGCTGGACCCGCAGCGCAAGCTGCCGGGCCAGCAGGCATATCAGGGTATCGTGCCCCTGCAGGGCGACACCGTGGCCGAGGCGCTGCAACACTACATGAAGGCCTCCGAGCAACTGGACACCCGCCTCTGGCTGGCCGCCAACGCCGACCACGCCACGGGCATGCTGATCCAGCGCCTGCCGTACCACGGCGGTTCGGACGCGCCCACCCTTACCGAGCAGAACGCCGCCGAAACCTGGGACCGCGCCTGCGCCCTGGCCGGCACCATCAAGCACGACGAACTGCTGGCCACCGACATCGACACGCTGATCCATCGCCTGTTCTGGGAAGAAACCCTGGTGGCGTTCGACCCGCTGGCCGTGCGCTGGCACTGCCCCTGCACCCGCGAACGCGTAGCCAGCATGCTGCGCACGCTGGGCCAGGAAGAGGTCGACAGCATCCTGGCCGAACGCGGCCAGGTCGAGGTGTCCTGCGACTTCTGCGGCAAGCCGTATAAGTTCGATTCCGTCGACTGCGCCACTTTGTTCTCGTCCAGCGCGGCGCCCGCCGCGGACGAACCACCCACGGTGCACTGATCCATGCCGGCGGCCTGGCCGCCGGGACGTTTCCATCACGCCGGCTTATCCTCATCGACAGGCGGTCATGCCTGCGCCAGACTGCGCAGCCATGACC
>NZ_JCBAMT010000075.1:0-33633 GCF_059760445.1 Achromobacter sp. D7-1
GCCCTGGCCGGCATCGGCCAGGGCCGCGCGCATTTCTTGCGCGGGTTTCCGGGAGTCCGATATGTTGCATCCCGCCCCGCGTCCGGCGTGGTAGATTTGCGCGTTCCCCGAACGAACGAGTCCGTATGAGCAGAACCTTTACCCGCGAGGACACCCGCCGGCTTGCCGCCATCCTGGCCGAAACGGCGCAGACGGAAGTCATGCCGCGCTTTCGCAATCTGCCGGAAGGGGCGGTGCGCGGCAAAAGCTCCGCCCGGGACCTGGTGACCGACGCGGACGAAGCCGCCGAGCGCCTGATCGCGACGCGCCTGGCCAAGCTGCATCCGGGCGCCGTGCTGATCGGCGAGGAAGCCTCGGCGCGCAATCCCGCCCTGCTGAACATGCTGGTCGACGCCGACCTGGCGTTCCTGATCGACCCCATCGACGGCACCCGCAACTACGTGGCGGGGCTGCCCTTGTTCGGCATGATGATCGCCGCCTGCCACCGCGGCGACGTGATCGCGGGCGTCATCTACGACCCGGTCAGCCGCGACAGCGCGTTGGCCGTGCGCGGCGAAGGCGCCTGGATGGAATATGAAAACGGCAAGCAGGTCCCGCTCGCGGTGGCCAGCCCCGCGCCCCCCGACGACATGGACGGCCTGATCTCGACCGGCGCCTTGCCCGAGCCGCTGCGCACGACCGTCAACAGCAATCTGTCGCGGCTGGGCAGCACCGGCTCGCTGCGCTGCGCCGCGCATGAATACCGCATGCTGGCCGCGGGCCACTGCCATGTCGCGCTGTATAACCAGTTGACCGCCTGGGATCACGCGGCCGGCTGGCTGTTGCACCGCGAGGCCGGCGGCTACGCCGCGCACTTCGACGGCTCCCCCTACAAGCCCACGCACCGCACGGGCGGCCTGCTGTACGCGCCGGACGCCGGCAGTTGGCACGCGGCTCGAAAGGCGCTAATGGGGGACATGGCGGAAGCCAGCGAGACTTGACAGATCGCCCCCGGGAACGCTCAAAAACTCGGGGTTATCCCTAGGAATTATCCACAGTTCCTGTGGACAACCCTATGGAAAGGTCTGTAACAGCGGAAAAAAACCTTTTCAGGCCAAGCACTTGCTTAGACCGGTCAAAAACCGGCCGGCCGCAGGCCGCTTTACAACGCGTCCAGCGCCTCGGCGCAAGGCAGTTCCACCTTGAGGGTAAGCATGCTGTCGGCGCGGGTGCGTCCCAGATTGATGGCCGCTATCGGCATGCCATTGCGCGAGGCCGCCGACACGAAACGGTAGCCCGAATACACCATCAATGAAGAGCCCACCACCAACACCGCGTCAGCGTTCATGAGGCCGGCATTGGCGCGATCCACCCGCTCGCGCGGCACGGTTTCGCCAAAGAACACCACGTCGGGTTTGACCACGCCGCTGCAGCGCGGACAGGGCGGCACCTTGAAGCGCGCGAAGTCTTCGCCTTCCAGATCGGCGTCGCCATCAGGCGCATCGGAAGCATCCAGCAGCATCCAGTCCGGATTGCCGTCCTGCAGCGCCTCCTGCCAGGCCTGGCGGCCGCCGCGCCAATCGCAGGCCATGCAGCGCACCTCGTCGAGCCGGCCGTGCAGGTCCACGACCTCGCGGCTGCCGGCGGCCTCGTGCAGGCCATCGACGTTCTGCGTCACCAGCACCGAGACGCGGCCGCGCGATTCCAGCCGCGCCAGCGCCCGATGCGAGGTATTGGGTTGCACGTGGCCAAAGCGGCGCCAGCCCACCATGCTGCGCGCCCAGTAGCGCGCCCGCGCCAGTTCGCCGCCCATGAAGGTCTGCAGCGTCATGGGCGGCTTGCGCTTCCATTCGCCTTCGGTGTCGCGGTAATCGGGGATGCCGGAGTCGGTGCTGACGCCCGCTCCCGTCAGCACGAACAGCCGCGGATGGCGGTCGACAAAGCCGCGCAGCGCGGCCAGATCAGAGACTCGTGTGTCCATCCAGGCTCCTCAGTGCCGGCCACTACAAATGTCGGCCACCGCAACACGGCGGCCACCGCAAAATGGCGGCCACCGCAAAACGGCGGCCGCCGCGAACACCGCTCAGCCGCCCAGGCCGCAGTCGGGCATGTCGCTGACCAGGCTGGCCTGGGTCACGTTGCTGCCGGGCGGCACGCTGCGGGTCAGCCAGACGTTGCCGCCGATGGTCGAGCCCTTGCCGATGGTGACGCGGCCGAGAATCGTCGCGCCAGCGTAGATCACCACGTCGTCCTCGATCAAGGGGTGGCGCGCCAGGCCCTTCTTGAGTTCGCCGTTTTCGCCGGGCGGGAAGCGCTTGGCGCCCAGGGTGACCATTTGATAGAGGCGCACGCGGTCGCCGATGATGGCGGTCTCGCCGATCACGACGCCGGTGCCATGGTCGATGAAGAAGCTGCGGCCGATGGTGGCGCCCGGGTGGATGTCGATGCCCGTGTCCGCATGCGCGATCTCCGCCACGATGCGCGCCAGCATCGGCGCGCCCAGGCGGTACAGCACGTTGGCCAGGCGGTGATGGATCATCGCCGCCACGCCCGGATAGCACAGCAGCACTTCGTCCACGTTGTGCGCGGCCGGATCGCCCTGGTAGGCGGCGGTCACGTCCAAGTCCAGCGCGGCGCGCACGCGCGGCAACTCAGCGCCGAACTGCCGCACGATCTCGATGGCGCGCTGGCGCGTATCCGCGGGTTCCGCCTGTTCGGGCCGGCCCACGTATTGCAGCTCAAGACAGACCTGGTGCAGCAGTGCGTCCAGCGCCGCGCCGATGGTATGCCCGACATAGAAGTCCTCGACCTCCTCGCGCAGGTCGATCGGCCCCAGGCGCATCGGGAACAGGGCGCCACAGAGGTTCTTGACGATCTGGCGCAGGCTTTCCTGCGATGGGAACTCGCGCAGGCCCGCGTCTTCGCGCAGACGGCCGCGCGGACCGCGCCAGGCCACGCGCGCCTCGTGCAGGCCGGACACGATGCTGTCCAGGTTCCAATGGGCCGGCGCGTTGTAGGTCGGCCCGCTCATGACCGCGGCTCCTGTTGGGAGCCAGTAGACGGATTGAATTCAAACATGGGTGCGCCTCGTTGACGGTGCATGGCCGCGGCGGCTTGGCCGCCGGGCAATGCTGCTTCGCAATATTTCCGTCAACTGTAACCGCTCGCGCCGGTTTCGCGGAATCCATCCGACACGGCGCAGGGGTTATGTCCCCACGTCCTGATCGTAGCCTTGAGGATTGCCCTGCTGCCAGCGCCAGCCGTCCGCGCACATCGCATCCACGCCATGCGTGCTGCGCCAGCCGAGCAAGCTGGCCGCCAATGCGGGATCGGCCCACATGCGCTCGATATCGCCGGGACGACGGGCTTGCGCGCGCACGGGAATCCGGCAGCCGTTGACCCGCTCGAACGCATGCACCAGCTCCAGCACGCTGGTGCCCTGCCCCGTGCCCAGGTTGACCGCCACGAACCCAGGATGGCTCTCCGAATATGCGAGCGCCTGCACATGCCCTTGCGCCAGGTCCATGACGTGCAGATAGTCGCGCACGCCGGTGCCGTCGGCCGTGTCGTAGTCGTCGCCGAACACCCGCAGGTAGGGCTGACGCCCCACCGCCACCTGGGTGATGAAGGGAAACAGGTTGTTCGGAATGTCGCGCGGGCTTTCGCCGATCTGCCCGCTATGGTGCGCGCCGATGGGATTGAAGTAGCGCAGCGTGACCGCGCTGAAGGCCGGGTCGGCCCTGCAGACGTCGCGCAGCACCTCTTCCACCATCAGCTTGGTGCGGCCATAGGGATTGGTCGGCGCCAGCGGGTGCGCTTCGGTGAACGGCAGGTACTGCGGCTCGCCATAGACCGTGGCCGATGAACTGAAGACCATGCGCGTCACGCCCGCCTCGCGCATGGCGCGCAGCAGCGCCACTGAACCGCCGACATTGTTGTCGTAGTACTTGAGCGGATCGGCGACCGACTCGCCCACCGCCTTGCTGCCGGCCAGGTGCAGCACCGCCCGCACCGGCGCGCCGCGCGCGGCCGATCCGGCCAGCACCGATTCGACCAGGCCGGGGCTGCGGATATCCCCTTCCACCAGCGGGATCTCCACGCCGCACAGGCGCTCGACGCGGCGCACGGCCTCGCGGCTGCCGTTGCTGAAGTCGTCCAGCACCAGCGGCCGCTGGCCCGCCGCCAGCATCGCCACCAGCGTGTGCGTGCCGATGTAGCCGGCGCCGCCGGTCACCAATACATGCAGGTCCGGCATGGCCCGGCCTCCTTCACAGATGCGCCGCCACGCCCGGCACCCAGGCATGGCGCGGCCGCGGCGCCTGGGCATGGCTGCGGTAGCGGTCGATCCAGTAGGAAGTGGACGCGTCGTGGCCCCAGTCCACCACGCCGGCCGACACCGGCACCGCCAGCTCGCGCTCGATGCCGGTGGCCAGGCGCTTGCCCAGTTCCACGCCCCATTGGTCAAAGGGGTTGATGCCCCAGACCACGCTCTGCACGAACACCTTGTGCTCGTACAGGGCCAGCAGCGCGCCCAGCCCGCGCGGATCCAGCTGGCGCAGCACGATCAAGGTGGAAGGCCGTCCGCCCGGATGGACCATGTGCTGCGCCAGGCTCAGCGCCCGTTCCTGGTCGTCGATGTGCGCCACGTCCATCAGCGCCTGCTCCAGGCACTTGCCGCGCAGCAGCGCCTGGCGCTGCGCCAGGCAGTTGGCCAGCAGCATGCGGTGCGCGTCCGGACTGTCGGCATGGCCTTGCAGGCTGGCGATGAAGTCCACCGGCGCGCCGTCCTCGCTCTGATGCAGCCACTGGAAAAAAGTGTGCTGGCCGTCGGTGCCTGGCATGCCCCAGATGATGGGCGCGGTCGGCACGCCCACCGCCGCGCCGTCGCCCGCGACCCGCTTGCCCAGCGATTCCATTTCCAGCTGCTGCAGGTAGGTCACCAGGTGCAACAGCCGCGCGCTGTAGGCCGCGATGTTCAGGGAGTTTTGTCCCAGCACGCTGCAGTTGACCAGCCCCGCCAGCGCCAGCTGGATCGGCGCATTCGAGGCGAACGGCGCTTGCTGGAAATGCTGGTCCATGGCCTCGGCGCCCGCCCGCATGCCGATCAGCACGTCCGCGCCTACCGTCAGCGCAATCGACAAGCCGGCTACCGACCAGACCGAATAACGCCCGCCGACCCAGTCGCACATCTTGAAGATCTGGCTGGACGGCACGCCCAGCGCCCGCGCCGCCGACACATTGGCGGTGACCGCGGCCAGATGCTCCGACGCATCCGCCACGCCGCCCTGCTTGAGCCAGGCGATGGCGGCGCGCGCATTGTGCAGCGTCTCGGCGGTGGTGAAGGACTTGGACGACACCACCACCAGGCAGCGGCGCGGATCCAATCCTGCCACCGCGTCATGGAACGCGTGGCCGTCGATGTTGGACACGAAGCGGATCTGCCGGCGCTGCGACGCGCCGCCGAACGCCTGCACCGCCAGGCGCGGCCCCCAATCGCTGCCGCCGATGCCGATGTGCAGCACCGTGTTGAAGTCGGCCGTCTGGTCGACGCGGCGCACGAAGTCAGTCATGCGCGAATGCTCGCAAACGGAGTCCGCGTCCTGCCCATCGGGTTGTTCCCGCGTGCGTCCGGCGCGCAGCGCCGTATGCCATGCCGGCTTGCCCTCGGTCCAGTTGACCGGCTCGCCCGCGAACAGCGCCTGGCGCGCGTCCGCCACCCCGCGCGCCTGCAGCAGCGCCATGGCCGCGGCTTCCAGCGCCGGCGACTGCCGTTGCATGCTCAGGTCCACGCACAGACCCGCCGCCTCGATGACCTTCAGCGCCGCGCCGTCCAGTTCCGCGCCGTGCGCGGCTTGCGCGAACGCCTGCCACTCAGGGCTGTCCGCCAGGCCGGAATTCGCCCTTAGCGCCTCAACCGCATACTTGGCCTTTCCCATCGCGTGATGCTCCTTAAAACGGTAAACGAACATGAGGGGCAATGCGCCGGAACGCGTTGCGGAAATCCTCCTCGATACGGGCCAGAGCGGCCACGGTGTCCCCTTCAAAACGCAATACCACCGTCGGCGTGGTGTTGGACGGACGCGCCAGGCCGAAGCCGTCGGCGTAATCCACCCGGATGCCGTCCAGATCGTTGATGGACTGCGCGCCGGGAAACTGCCCCTGCGCGCGCAACGCTTCCACCAGGTCGAACTGTTCGCCTTCGGCGGTTTCCAGCTTGATTTCAGGCGTGGCGCAGGACTGCGGCAGGCTCTCCAGCAGGGCCGACGGATCCGGCGCCCCGGACAGGATCTCCAGCAGCCGGGCGGCGGCGTAGATGCCATCGTCAAAGCCGTACCAGCGTTCCTTGAAAAAGATGTGGCCGCTCATCTCGCCCGCCAGCTGCGCGCCGGTCTCGCGCATCTTGGCCTTGATCAGCGAATGCCCGGTCCTGCACATGGTGGCCTTGCCGCCGGCTTCCGTGATCGCGCGCGCCACATGGCGGCTGCATTTGACGTCGTACAGGATCTCGGCGCCCGGGTTGCGCGCCAACACATCGCGCGCCAGCAGGATCAGCAGGCGATCCGGCCAGATGATCTGCCCCGTCTTGGTCACCACGCCGAGGCGGTCGCCGTCGCCGTCGAACGCCAGGCCGACCTCGCAGTCGGAATAGCGCAGGCAATAGATCAGGTCCTGCAGGTTCTGCGGATCGGCCGGGTCCGGATGATGGCCCGGGAACGAACCGTCGACTTCGCAGAACAGTTCGACCACTTCGCAGCCCAGGGCGCGGAACAGCGCCGGCGCCGCCGCGCCGGCCACGCCGTTACCGCAATCGATGGCGATCTTCATCGGCCGCGCCATGCGGATGTCGCCCATCAGGCGCGCCGTGTAGCAGGGCATGATCTGCATCTGCGTGCGTCCGCCCGAGGCGCTGGCCGACTCGATCGGCAGCCGCATCGCGTCGCGCAGCGCGGTGATGCCCTCGCCGTACAGCGAGGCGCCGTCCAGCACGATCTTGAAGCCGTTGTGCGCGGGCGGATTGTGGCTGCCCGTGACCGCGATGCCCGCGCCGGTGTCCATCAGGCGGGTCGCGAAATACACCATCGGCGTGGTCGCCATGCCGATATCGATGACGTGCATGCCCGCCGAACGCAAGCCGGCCTGCAAGGCGGCCGCCAGCTCGACGCTGCTCAGCCTGCCATCCCTGCCCACCACGATGGACCGCGCCCCCAGTTCGCGGGCCTGGGTCCCCGCCGCCATGCCCAGGCTGTGCGCGAACCGCGCGTCGATCTCTTCCGGCACCGTGCCGCGTATGTCATAAGCCTTGAAAACCGCATCCAGAATTTGCGGGGTATCCCAGCCAAAAGTTCCGTGCATGCCAGTTTCTCCGGGTGGCGTTATTTAGGGCCGTTCTGTTTGAAATCGCCGTAATACGCCGCACGGGAGTAGCGATAACTACCGTACTTGGACCGGAAGCCGAAGCGTTCCGGCATGAGCTTGAGACCGTTGAAAAGCACGCCGTCCACGGGCGCGCCGGCCTGGATCAGGCGCTTGGCCGTCTCGCGGATTTCACCTACCGTGTTCATGCCCGAGCGCACCACCACCATCACCGCGGCCGCATGCGTGCCGACCACGGCCGCGTCCGGCGACGACAGCACGGGCGCCGTGTCCAGGATCACCATGTCGTACTGTGATGCCAGTTCGCGCAGGGTTTCGCCGAACACCGGCGAGGCCAATAATTCGGAAGGATCGAAGGTGACCGCGCCGGTGGCGATGAAGTCCACGCCTTCGGACACGCTGTGCTTGCGCACCTGGGTCAGCGGGATCGTTCCCGACAGGACCTCGAACAAGCCGTCTTCCTTGGGCACCCCGAAGTAGCGGTTGAGCTGGCCCTTGCGGAAGTCAGCGTCGATCAGCAGCACGCGCTTGCCCACGCCGCCCTGGATGAAGGCGAAGTTGGCCGACAGGAAGGACTTTCCCACGCCCGCCACCGGCCCGGTGAACATGACCATGTTGTTGGCCGACTGGCGCAGCGACGCCTGCAGCACGTTGCGGAACGACCTCAGGCTTTCGATGGGCGGCGCATTGCCCTGGCTCTGGGCCAGCAGCGCGGGCACGCTGGCATTCTTGCGCCGGCTGCGCCGCCACAGCTTGTCCTGTATGTCGCTGTACGGAATGGCGGCCAGCACCGGCAGGCCGGTATGGCGCTCGACGTCGTCGGGTTCGGACAGGCCGCCGAACAAGGCGTTGCGCACAAAGGCGCACAGCATGCCGAAGATCAGGCCGAAGGCGGTTGCGACGCCGATGATGATGGCGGCCTTGGGACGCACCGGCTTGTCGGGCTGCACCGCCGAGTCCAGGATGCGCACGTTGCCCACCTTGCCGGCGCGGATCAAGCGCAGTTGCTGGGCGTTGTTGAGCAGCGCCGTGTAGAGCTCGGTGTTGACGCGCACGTCGCGCACCAGGCGCACCACGTCCTGTTCCAGGTCGGGCAGTTGGCGGATGTTGTTGCCGATGCGGTTCACGTCCCCGGTCAGGCCGGCGATCTGGCGGTCCAATGCCACGATGCTGGGGTGGGTCGGCGCAAAGCGCGTGATCATTTCCTGGCGCTTGGAGCGCAGCTCCATCACCTTGGTCTGCGCGTCCACCGACTGCGCCAGGATCAGCTTGGCCTCTTCGCTCAGGTCGATGGTGCCGCGCTTGTTGCGCAAGGAGTTGTACTTGGTCTCGGCCGCGTCCAGCTCGCCCTTGAGCACCGGCAGCTGCTGTTCGAGGAACACCAGCGACTTCTCGGCCTGCGCCGACTTGCGGTTGACGTTTTGCTGCACGTACTCCTGGCCGATCTGGTTGAGCACGGCGGTGGTCAGCGCGGGATCATTGCCTTCCAGCGTGACGCCGATCACACCCGAGGTGCGGCCGCGCTCGAAGATGCCCAGGCGCCCCTGCACGTCCTCGATGGCGGCCAGGCGCGAGCTGCGCGACACGGTGAACTCGGTGCCGGGGCGCCCCGTCAGCGCGTCGATATGCACGTCCATGGCGCCGCCGCCAGGCAGCCTGAAATGCTCGGGCTTGCCCACCGTGCCGTTGAACGTGGCGCCGGTGAACTTGTCGCTCAGCGTGTAGCGTCCTTCGCCCAGCGTGGTCACGCGAAACGGCTTGCCCAGCCATTCGTTGGGCACGTCCAGCTGCGAAATCGCGATGGCTTCGCCGCCCCAGGCGTAGCCGCCGCGCGGAAAGCTCGACGGGTACGGCAGGCTTTCATAGCGCTGCGCCAGCCATTCGCCGATCACGGGGAAATAGCGCGGCTTGGCCTGGATGTACAGCAGGAACTTGTCGACCGCGGGCCCGACCACCATGCGCGAGCGCAGCACTTCCATTTCGCCCGAGGTCTCCGCCTTGGTATCGAACATGGAGGAAACATCCCCCAGCAGGCTGCGGCTCTGCCCCTGGGGCATTTCCTCTTCCACCTGCACGATGATGTCGGCCGAATACACCTTGGGCGTGATCATCACGTAAGTGAGCGCCCCCAGTAATGCGAGCAGAGTGATCGCAATGATCATCCACCGGTTGGAGAAGATGGCGTCCACATGGGACGACAACGGAGTTTCCTGCTGGCGAGCCGGCACGGACGGCTCGAACGATTCGATGGGCAACGACATGCAGCTCTCCAAGAGAAGACGCCGCCGCGGTCGCGGCGTCCCCAGGCGTGGTTTAAGGCGGACTAATCTATGGCTTTCACGGTCTGTACGGTCTGGGCGCTCGGGAACAGGTTGCTGATGAAGCGGTTCCACCGCACCAAGCCGGCCGTGTCCACGAACACAACATCTTTGGGTTGCAACTCGAACTTCTCCGCCACCGCAAGAGTCTGCGGCGAGCCGGCGTTCAGGTGGAACACCAGCGGCGTCGCTTGCTCAGTGCTGCGCACAACGAATATTTGCGACGGGTTCGAGGTCAGCTGGTTCGGTCCTCCGGCCAAGCCCAACGCCTCGGTCAATGACATGCGTCCGTCACGCATCACTGCCGCGGTGGGCAAGGTCACCTCGCCCATCACGAAAACCTTGCTGTCGTCGCGCGGCGTAACCCTCACGATGTCGCCCGACTTCAGCAGCACTTGATTCAAGTCCTGGCCACGCTCGATCAGCGCGGGCACGTTCACGCGAGTACGGCGGCCATCCCGGATCACATAGACTGCGCTGCGGTCTCCGGTCGGCAGAATGCCGCCGGCCCTGTTGATGGCTTCCAACAGGGTCATCGGAATATCGTTGATCGCGATTGCGCCCGGCGTCTTGACCTCGCCATCCACGTAAACACGCTTGCTGCGATATCCCAGAACGCGTACGGTGATCTGCGGATCCTGGATGTATTTGCCTGAACTATTCACTATGAGATTGCGCGCCTGAAGTTCCGTCAACCCGGCCACTTTGAGCAATCCCGCATACGGAAATTGGATATATCCAGTGGATGAAACCGTATAGCCCGGAATGCCCGAGGCAGTATCCCCAATGGCTAATTCCGTGACCCCTGTCCCGATGGCGTAGGTTTGCGTCGGAAGGACGAGTTCAGGGTGATCCCACACTACGATCGAGAGGATGTCCCCCGGCCCGATCAGGTACGGCCCGGACTTGCCGTAGAGCTTGTCGACGCCTTCGTTGTCGAGCAATGCCTGGCGCGCGCGCTGGTCTTCCAGCACCAGCGACGGCGTGATTTCCTTGATTACTGCCTTGGAGTTCGGATCCAGCGGATCCGCAAGCTGA
The DNA here is from genome assembly GCF_059760445.1 of Achromobacter sp. D7-1. NCBI lineage: Bacteria > Pseudomonadati > Pseudomonadota > Betaproteobacteria > Burkholderiales > Alcaligenaceae > Achromobacter > Achromobacter sp. D7-1. The sequence goes on from NZ_JCBAMT010000075.1 coordinate 10,710, forward strand.
TTGGCGTCAAAGGTCATACCGGGAGACAAGGCGCAAGCGCCCAGCGAGGACACGAGCGCGATAGCTGCTATGCCTCGGCTCAACGTTCCGAAAAATGTCGTCATGGCAAATCCACTTGTGAATGACTTCGTTGCTTGGAGTGAGCCCGATGCGTAACGGGTTGCGACATTCCACTCTCTTTTCCTAGGCCCGCACATTCGACGGATGTCCTAAGCCTTCTCCTACATCGTTTGGAGGTTTCGGGTGCGTTGCGCACTCAATAAGATTTTGTCGGTAGCCACAAGCTTTGCGGCAGTGCACGGTTTTTGCTCGACGCAGAGCGGCTCCCCACGAACAGGAGTGCGCGATGGACCCGTCCCAAACGGACACGTCGTCTAGATTCAGCGGGGCAAGCTATCTCTACCGCTTGCTCGATGCCGCGATCGTCATCACCTGCGGCCTGACTGCCACCGGCTTGAAATTCTCGGACGATGCCTTGGCGGATCCTCCGCAAATCCATCTGTTCCTTGTATATCTGTGCGGCCTCGGCGTCGTTGCCATCTTTCCGGCCTTCCGCCTGTATGTCTCCTGGCGCGGCCGCCTGCTCACCGACCTGGTGGTGCGCAGCCTGGCGGCGTGGGCGCTGGTGTTCGCGCTGGGCATCTGCATCAGTTTTCTCATGCACCAGACCGCGGCGATATCCCGCGTATGGGCGGCTACATGGTTCGGCATGTCGGCGCTGACGCTGGCCGGCTTACGCATTGCGGTCTACGCGGTGCTGGGCGCCGCGCGCGACCGCGGGCTGGACCGCAAGCGCGTGCTGCTGGTTGGCTTCGGCGCGCTGGGCCACGACCTGTGGCGCCGCGTCGAGCAATACCGCGGCGCGGGCTACGAAGTGGCGGGCATCTACGCCGAACCCCATGAAAACCTGCCGCCGCAAGTCCGCCGCCTGCATGACCTGGACGAACTGCATGCCTTCGTGCATGAGCACACCGTCCGCGAGATCTGGATCGTGCTGCCGATGGAGGCGGGCCAGGAACTGCGCGAAGTCCTCTATCACCTGCGCAACGACCTGGTGGATATCCGCTGGATTCCCGACGTCATGTCGATCCAGCTGCTGGGGCACCGCATCGGGGAGTTCCTGGGCCTGCCCGCCATCCAGCTCAACAGCCTGCCCGCCGCTGGCGTGCGGGGCTGGGCCAAGGAGATTTTCGACCGCAGCTTTGCCTTCTGCGCGCTGATCGGGCTGTCGCCGGTCATGCTGACGGTGGCTTTCCTGGTCAAGGCGACCTCGCGCGGCCCGGTGTTCTTCACCCAGCCGCGGCTGGGCGTGGACGGCAAGGTCTTCCACGTCTACAAGTTCCGCACCATGACGGTGCACCAGGAGCACGGCGTGGTCACCCAGGCGACCCGCAACGACGCGCGCATCACGCGCATCGGCGGCTTCCTCAGGCGCACCAGCCTGGACGAGCTGCCCCAATTCTTGAACGTGCTGATGGGCGACATGTCGGTGGTGGGCCCGCGCCCGCACGCGCTGGAGCACAACGAAATGTACAAGGACCTGGTCCAGCGCTACATGATGCGCCACCGCGTCAAACCCGGCATCACCGGCTGGGCGCAGGTCAACGGCCTGCGCGGACAGACGGACACGCTGCGCAAGATGAGCGACCGCATCGAGTACGACATTTATTACATCCAGCACTGGACGTTCAGGATGGACCTGCAGATCATCGCCCGCACGGCGGTATCGGGATGGACGGGCCGCAATGTCTACTAGACCCTTGGGATGGCCCGAACGATACGGGCGGCAACGGGCCGCAGCCCCCGGCGGCGTACTGGCGCAGGCGGAATTCCGCCAGGCGGTCGAAATGTTGCCGCTGGTATCCATCGACCTGCTGCTGCGCGACGCCGCGGGCCGCTACCTGACCGGCCTGCGCGCCAATCCTCCGGCCCAGGGCGCCTGGTTCGTGCCGGGCGGGCGCATCCGCAAGAACGAGACCCTGCACGACGCGTTGCGCCGCATCGCGCGCGAAGAGTTGGGCATCCCGGTCAACGAACTGGCCTGGACCCCTCGCGGCGTGTACGAGCACTTCTACGGCACCAATTTTGCGGGTGAAGCCGGACGCTCCACCCATTACGTCGTCCTCGCCTACGAGGCCGAGCTTTCTTTGGATATTTCCAGCCTGCCCCAGGCCCAGCACCGCAGCTACCGCTGGCAGCCTGCCCGGGCCATCGCCGCCGATCCCGGCGTGCACCCCTACACCCAGGCCTACTTCAAGGAGTGAGCGCCATGACCACCCCCCCTCCCCCGTACCGGGCAGTCATACTCTGCGGCGGTTCAGGCTCGCGCCTGTGGCCGCTGTCGCGCGAACTGCTGCCGAAGCAGTTCATCCGTTTGACCGATGACCGCAGCCTGCTGCAGAACACCCTGCTGCGGCTGGGATCGGCCGGCGCCGAGGCCCGGCCTACCCTGGTATGCAACGACGCGCACCGCTACATCGCGGCGGAGCAGGCGCTGGAGCTGGATATCAAGGACGTGGAAGTGATCCTGGAGCCGTTCGCCCGCAACACGGCGCCAGCCATCGCCGCCGCCACCCTGCGCGCCATGCGCGACGGCGAGGATCCGATCATGCTGATCATGCCGTCGGATCACGTGCTGGAAGATGGCGAGGTGCTGCGCGCCGCCTTCGCCGAGGCCTACCAGGCCGCCCTGCAGGGTGCGCTGGTGACGTTCGGGATCAAGCCCACCGCGCCGCTTAGCGGCTATGGCTATATCCAGGCGGACGACCCCGGCGTCATGGCGCCCGCGCGCCGGGTACGCCGCTTCGTCGAAAAACCCTCGCCCGAAGTCGCGCAACGATTCATCGACGATGGCGGTTACTACTGGAACAGCGGCATGTTCGCCTTCCAGGCCTCGGTGTTCCTGTCGGAAATGGCGCGCCTGGCGCCCAAGATGCTGGAACAGGTGCAGGCGGCAGTGGCCATCGGACACGGCGAGAATGCGCTGTTCCACCTGGACGGACCGTCGTTCGAAGCCTGCCCCAGCGATTCCATGGACTACGCCATCATGGAGCGTACCGACAGCGCCGTGGTTATCCCCCTGGCCGCCTCGTGGAGCGACGTCGGCGCCTGGGACGCGGTCTGGGGTATCGCCCAGAAGACGGAGGAAGGCAACTCCACCACCGGCGACGTCATGGTGGAGGATTCGCGCAACTGCCTGATCCACTCCACCAGCCGGCTGGTCGCCTCGGTGGGCCTGGACGACATCGTCGTGATCGAAACCGCCGACGCCGTACTGGTGGCGCACAAATCGCGCTCGCAGGACGTCAAGCGGCTGGTCGAGATCTTCAAGACGCAGCACCGCTCGGAGCTCAACCATCACCGCGAGGTGCAGCGGCCCTGGGGATCCTATGACTCGGTGGGCCAGGGTCCGCGCTACCAGGTCAAGCGCATCACGGTGAAGCCCGGGGCGCGCCTGTCCTCGCAGATGCACCACCACCGCGCGGAACACTGGATCGTGGTGTCGGGCACGGCGCGCATCTACAACGGCGACAAGCAGTACCTGCTGACCGAAAACCAGTCGACTTACATCCCCCTGGGCGAGATCCACAGCCTGGAGAATCCAGGAAAGATCCCGCTGGAAATCATCGAGGTGCAATCGGGGGCCTACCTGGGCGAGGACGACATCGTCAGATTCCAGGACATGTATGGCCGAGTGTGAGGAGCCTCCACGCCGCGCGCGCTTGCCCGCCTCCGAGAAGGAGTCTTTCTTCAGGCCAGGCATGGCGCGGATCTGCCTGCCCTTTGCAGGCCTGTTCTTCGCCGTGCTGGTGACGGTGGGCAACCTGCCGGGCCTGGCCGCCGAGATGTCGGACGCCTTTGGGGACAAGCGCCTGCATCTTGCGGCTTACGCCTTCCTGACCACCTTGATCTATTTCTCGGTCAACCGGCGTCCCGGACTGACGGCCCTGCTGGGGGTGGCGGCCCTGGGCGCTTTGGATGAAGCAATCCAGTCCTTTTTTCCGTATCGACAGGCTGATTTATTAGACCTTTTGGCCGATATCTCCGCGGCTGGTGCAACAGTAATCTCATTGCACATTGGTACCGCAGCCTTCGGCTCCTTTCGTGCAGTCACTAAGTCTTAAGGATACAACCATGCCAAAACGGGCACTGATTACCGGCGTTACTGGCCAAGACGGGGCCTATCTGGCGGAGTTTCTGCTGGCCAAGGGCTATGAGGTCCACGGCATCAAGCGGCGCGCTTCGCTGTTCAATACCGCGCGGATCGACCATCTGTACCAGGATCCGCATGACCAGCCCCGCAATTTCGTGCTGCATCACGGCGATATGACCGACTCTTGCAGCCTGATCCGCATCGTGCAGTCGGTGCAGCCCGACGAGATCTACAACCTGGCCGCCCAAAGCCATGTCGGCGTCTCGTTCGAGGAACCCGAGTACACGGCCAACGCCGACGGCCTGGGCACCCTGCGCCTGCTGGAAGCCATCCGTATCCTGAAGCTGGAAAACAAGGCACGTTTCTATCAGGCCTCCACCTCCGAGCTGTATGGCCTGGTGCAGGAAACGCCGCAGAAGGAAACCACGCCGTTCTACCCGCGCAGCCCGTACGCGGCGGCCAAGCTGTATGCCTACTGGATCAGCGTGAACTACCGCGAAGCCTATGGCATGTATGCCTGCAACGGCATCCTGTTCAACCACGAATCGCCCAAGCGCGGCGAGACCTTCGTCACGCGCAAGATCACCCGCGGCCTGGCCCGCATCGTGCTCGGCCTGCAGGAATGCCTGTACCTGGGCAACCTGTCCGCGCTGCGCGACTGGGGCCATGCCCGCGACTACGTCGAAATGCAGTGGCTGATGCTGCAACAGGACACGCCCGAGGACTACGTCATCGCCACCGGCATGCAGTACAGCGTGCGCGAATTCATCAATACGGCGGCGCGCGAGCTGGGCATCCTGCTGGCCTGGGAAGGCGAAGGCCTGGAAGAGACCGCCACCGTGCTGTTCTCGCCGGTGCATGACATCAAGCCGGGCCAGGTCATCGTCCGGGTCGATCCGCGCTACTTCCGTCCGACGGAGGTGGAAACCCTGCTGGGCGACCCGACCAAGGCGCGCGAAAAGCTGGGATGGTCGCCCCGCACCTCCTTCGCGCAACTGGTCAAGGAAATGGTCGAAAGCGATCTGCGCGACGCGCGGCGCGATGCCCTGGTCGAGCAGAACGGCTACGAAATCTACGCCTACAAGGAGTAGCACGACATGACGAACCTGGAGCAACGCGTCTTCGTCGCGGGCCATCGCGGCATGGTGGGCGCCGCGATCACCCGCGAACTGCAGCGCCGCGGCTACCGCAACGTGCTGACCCGCGGCCGGGACGAGCTGGATCTGGAGAACCAGAACCAGGTCAACCGCTTCTTCTCGACCACCCCGGTCGACGTGGTGTACCTGGCCGCGGCCAAGGTCGGGGGCATCCTGGCCAACCAGACGCATCCGGTGGAGTTCCTGTACAAGAACCTGATGATCCAGTGCAACGTGATCCGCGCCGCCTATGCGGCCGGAGTGCGCAAGCTGCTGTTTCTGGGTTCGTCATGCATCTACCCGCGCGAAGCTCCGCAACCGATCCGCGAGGACGCCTTGCTGACGGGGCCGCTGGAAGCCACCAACGAACCTTACGCCATCGCCAAGATCGCGGGCTTGAAGCTGTGCGAGGCTTACCAGCGCGAATTCGGCGCGCGCTTCATCTGCGCCATGCCGACCAATCTGTATGGCCAGCATGACAACTACGACCTGCAAAGCAGCCATGTGCTGCCCGCGCTGATCCGCAAGTTCCACGAAGGCCGGGAAGCCGGCCAGGAAAGCGTGTCGATCTGGGGCACCGGCGCGCCGCTGCGCGAGTTCCTGTACGTGGACGATCTGGCCCAGGCCTGCGTCATGCTGATGGAGCATCCGCAAGCGGAAGGCATGTACAACATCGGCGCCGGGCAGGACATCTCGATCGCCGACCTGGCCAGGCTGGTGGCCCGCGTCGTCGGCTACGAAGGCAATATCGTCTACGACAGCAGCAAGCCCGACGGCACGCCGCGCAAGCTGATGGACTCGGCCCGCGTGCAGGCGCTGGGCTGGAAACCGGAGATCTCGCTGACGCATGGCATCACGCTGGCCTACGGGCATTTCCTGCGTGAACGCACCCAGCATGCGCTGCCCGTGGCCTGACGGCCTCGCCAGAACCCTTATGCCTACAGGCCCCAGCCATGCTCGGATTCCTCAGGAAACATGTCGCCGGCAATGCCTCCTTCTGGGGGCTGGTGGAGTATGGCATCGGCCCGGTCGCGGCGCTGGTGGCCCTGCCCATCCTGTTCCGGCAGCTGGGGACCGTGGGCTTCGGCCAGTACTCCATGATCATCGCCCTGGCCGGCTTCGGCAACGCCGCCAACCTGGGCGCTGCCGTGACCGCGACCAAGCTGGTGTCCGAGCGCATGCACGAGCCGGGCGGCGCCTATCGCGCAGCCGGCGTGAGCATGTCGCTGATCGGCTGCGCGCTGGCGGTCGTGACCCTGGCCGCGGTGCTGCTGTGGGGCGTCGTGGGCCTGGGCTGGCCAGAGGCGACCTTCGGCGGCGTGGCAGTGACCATGCTGGCCATGCCCGCGCTGGCCATCTACCTGACGCAGCAATATGACCAGCTGTTCTCAGGCTGCCTGAAGGGCCGCGAGGACTTCCGCGCCACGGCGCTATGCGAAGTCTTCAGCCGCACCGGCACCATGGCGCTGGCCTGCGCCACGGCCTGGCTGACGGCCTCGCCGACCTGGACCGGACTGGCGCAGGCGCTGGGACTGCTGGTGGCGGGCAGCGTGAAGATGCGCGTGTTCGCGCGCGCCTATGGCCGCATCCTGGTGCGCCCGGTGCGCGACCGCGGCGCCATGATGGACGCCTTCAAGTTCTCCCGCTGGTCCTGGCTGAACAGCCTGAGCGCCCTGGCCTTCGGCTCGGTGGACCGGGTGCTGGTCGGCAGCCTCATGGGGCCGGCGGCGCTCGCGATCTACACGGTCGGCGTGCAGGTCGGCCAGATCATCCATACCGCGTCGGTCGCCATCTTCCAGAAGGCCATGCCGCGCGTCACCCGCCTGTCGGTATCGCCGCCCTACCCTGGCGCGGTCGAACACGAGATCCGCCGCATGATGCTGTGGAACCTGGTGCTGTCGGCCAGCGCCACGCTGGCAGTGCTGGCGGTCAGCCATCCGCTCTTGAACCTGCTGCTGGGGGACAACGTCGCCAGCGGCCATCTGGGCACCTTCCGATTGCTCATCGTGGCCTCGGGGCTGCTGTCCCTGAACGCCGCCGCGCACTTCTCGCTGCTCGGGCTCGGCAATTCCCGCGCGGTCGCCATCCTGAACGGCCTGGGCGGCCTGGCGATGCTGTGCGTCATGGCGGGCTTGGTACACGCGGCGGGCGAGCACGCCGCGGCCTGGGGCCGCATGGCCTACGCGGCGATCACGCTGGCCGGCGTGGCCCTCGCCATCCGTCAATCCCGGCCCGACTTTCCGGGCGCCTTGCCTGCGGCCACCCGTTAACTCACATGCTGAGGTCCTACATGCGCAAGCGTCATAACGAGTATTCACGTCAGCTCATCGACTTCGTCCGCGAGTTGCGGCCGCCGGCGCCGATTGCCGGCAGCCTGTTGCCGAAAGTGACCATCGTGACACCCTCGTTCAACCAGGCCCGCTTCCTGGAACGCACCATCCTGTCCGTGCTGAACCAGGGCTATCCGCGGCTGGAGTACATCATCATCGATGGCGGCTCCACCGACGGCAGCGTGGACATCATCCGCAAGTACGAGCGCTATCTGACCTATTGGGAAAGCACGCCGGACCGCGGCCAGTCGCATGCCATCAACAAGGGCTTCGAACGCGCCACCGGCGATTACGTGGGCTGGCAGAACTCCGACGACCTGTACTTCCCCGGCGCCTTGCGCAAGCTGGGCGCGGCTGCGTCAAAGGGCCGCGCGCCCATCGTCAGCGGCAATCTGTTCGTCGCCGACGCCGACAACAAGATCTTCCGCAAGATCCATTACACCCCGGTCAACCGCGGCACGCTGACGGTAGTGAAGGCGTCCATCCCGAACCAGTCGGCGATCTTCCGCCGCGACCTGTTGCAGAAGTACGGACTGCTGCAGGAGAGCATGCGCTACTGCATGGACCTGGAACTCTGGAGCCGGTTGCTGCGTGAAGGCAAGAACTTGATCGTGCCGGACGCCATGGGCGTGTACACCGCCCATGACGAAACCAAGACGGCGCTGATGCAGGACGTGCTGCTGGAGGAGCGAGAGCAGATCGTCACGCGCATCCGCCGCACGGAACCGGGCCTGGGCAAGCTGTTCGAGCTGTCCTGCCGCGCGTCCAAGGTGGCCGCGCATGCGCGCCAAGGAGACCTGTCCTATCTGTTCGAAAAGCTGACCACCAAGATATTCGGACGCGACGACTGGGCTTCGCACTAGCGCCCGTCCAAACAGAGAAGAGCCGCAATGAGCACGCACCGCCGCCTTTCCACCCTGCATCTGCTGGGCCTGTTCGCCTTCACGGCGCTGGCCCTGAACGACGACCGCTTCGTCCTGGGGGTCGGCAGCTTCAAGCTGTCGCCCTTCGATTTCCTGTTCGTCGCCATGCTGGTGGTCAAGGCGCTGCGGCTCGCGGACCCCGCGGCCTATGCGCTTCCCCGCGGCCTGCTGGGCATGCTGCTGGGTATCCAGGCCCTGTCGGTGATCTACCTGCTGCTGGTATCGCTACACCACCCGGGCATCGAGACCGGCGACGTGGCGCGCGACCTGCGCATCGTGTTCTATTTCCTGTGCACGCCCTTTCTTTGCTACAAGGACATCGACAGTCCGGCGGCCTATGCGGTGCTGCAGAAGTACATCGTGGCGTCTTGCCTGGCCGTCGCCACGCTGATGCTGGCCGAGCAGCTGCAGGGCTTCAGCGTGGCGAATCCGCTGCGCAACGTGCGGCTGGGCGTCTGGGCCATTCCGTTCGGCGTGGTGTCGCTGCTGTACTTCCGGCGCACCCTCAATGTTTCCGGACCCAAGGCCTACGCGCTGACGGTCTACATGCTGCTGGCCCTGGTGTTTTCACTGAATCGCAGCCAATACCTGCAGCTGGCGATCTCGGTAATCATCGCCGTGCTGCTGGGCGCGGGCCCCGAAATCCGGCGGCGCGCCGTCCTGGTCTTCGCGCCCGCCGCGGTCGCCGGCGTGCTGGTGTTCGCCAGCATCGGCTACCTGGACGTTTTGACCAATCGCATCTTCAGCGTCGAGCGCCTGGACGAAGACTCCAGCTATGGCGCGCGCGTCCAGGAAATGCAGGGGCAGATGGACTTCTTCGCCGAAAGCCCGGTGTTCGGCAAGGGCGCGGGCTTTCGCAGTTGGGTCATGGGCGAGAACGGCTTCGAGCTAAGCACCTTCGCCCACAACTCCTGGGCCTTCTACCTGATGAAGTTCGGCGTGGTCGGGACCATCATGATCATGCTGCCGCCCGTGCTCATCCTGCTGCTGACCCTGCTGCGACGATATGCGCATCCGGGCCTGGAGCTGCACCGGCGCTACCTGCTGGCCACCGCTCCCATCTACATCTTCATCGACTCGCTTTCCGGCGGCCTGGCCTACGCGCCCAAGACCGCCTTCACCGGCTTCCTGCTGTGCTATTGCCTGTCGCTCATGCGCAATGCCCAGCTCATGCCCGTGCCAGAACAAGGAACGACATCCGCCCCCAGCCACCGTCCGGACGTTGCGCGCCGGACGCCAACTCGAGTGATCCCACATGCCTGATGTCTTGTTTGTTGCGCCAGACCTGCACGGCGGCGTAGGAAGATGTGTCGCTTTCATCGTGGATGCCTTGCCGGAACAAGGGGTGGATTCCGCCTTGTTCCTGCTGCGCTCGCGCATCCGCGAATACCCCGTCTCCAACCCCAAGGTCACCCGAGCCCTCCCTGTCAACGAATCTCCCGCCGCCCTGCGGCTGATGCTGCCCGTGGCCTTCTTCAAGCTGCTCCGGCAGATCCGGCGCGACAAGCCGGCCATCGTCTGCTCGCACGGCCTCTTGTGCAACATGCTGGTCATCGTGGCCAAGAAGCTGCTGCGCGGCAAGTTCAGCACGGTCGCCTTCGAGCACAGCAGCCCCGCCATCCATTACGGCGCCTCGCGCATGCGGCGCCTGAAATGCTGGCTGGTCAGCCAGACCTACCGCCGCCACGATGCGGTGGTCGGCGTATCGCGCGGCGTCAAGGAAGACCTGGTCAGCATGTTTCCGCCGCTGCGCGGCAAGGTCCACACCATCTACAACGGCGTGCCGCTGGATAATGTCCGCGCGCAGGGCGGCCGCGGCGCGGACGAAGCCTTGCAACCCGCGCCCTACCATGTGGTGGCCGTGGGCCGGCTCGAAGCGGTGAAGGACTATGCCACGCTGATAGACGCGGCCACGCTGCTGGACGACCCCGGGATCCGCTTCACCATCCTGGGCGAAGGGTCCGAGCACGCCGCCCTGCAGAAACGCATCGATGAAAGCGGCTCCCGCACCCCGGTCACCCTGGCCGGCCATATCGACAACCCGTTTCCGGTGATCGCGGGCGCCGGCGCCTTCGCCCTGACTTCCCTGCGCGAGAGCTTCGGCAATGTGCTGGTGGAAGCGCTATGCCTGGGCGTGCCGGTCATTTCCACCGACTGTCCGCATGGCCCCGCCGAAATCCTGGATTCCGGCCGCTATGGTTTGCTGGTTCCGGTGGGCGACGCAGCCGCCCTGGCCGAGGCGGTTCGCCGCCTGGCCTACGACGCGGAGATGCGCGAGAGGCTTGCGGTCCAGGGGCCCGAACGCGCCGACGCCTTTTCCCTGGAACGGCATTGCCGCAACGTCATCGCCCTCTTCCGCCCGCTGATGCAGCGCGGCACGCCCTGAACAGGACAGCATCATGCAGAAGATACCGGTATCGGTCGTCGTCATGACGAAGAACGAGGAACGCAACATCAACAAATGCCTGAAGGCGCTGGTCGAATTCGACGAGGTTTTCGTGGTGGACTCCAACAGTACCGACGCCACCTGCGCGATGGCGACGGCGCTGGGCGCCAAGGTCTCGAATTTCCAGTGGAACGGCAAGTATCCCAAGAAGAAGCAGTGGTGCCTGGAGCAGCTGCCGTTCTCGCATCCCGTGGTGCTCTACGTGGACGCGGACGAAGAGATGACGCCCGGCCTGGCCGCCGAGATCCGTGAAGTCCTGCCGCGCTTCGCGGCGGGCGCGGGCGGCGCCTTCGTGCCGTTCGACTACGTGTTCTGCGGCAAGAAGCTGGAGCACGGACACCGCGTCTACAAGCTGGCGCTGCTGGCCCGCGACCGCTCGCGCTTCCTGGACTACGACGACCTGGACGTGGCCCACATGTGGGAAGTGGAAGGCCACTACCAGCCGCAGGTGGAAGGCGAGACCTTCGCCCTGCGCCAGCGCATGGTGCACAACGACCATGATTCGCTGTTTCACTACTTCGACAAGCACAACCGCTATTCCGACTGGGAAGCGAACCTGCGCACCAAGGGCCTGATGAACGATCCGCGCGAGGCCAATGTGGGCGCGCGCGCCCTGCTCAAGCGCATCTTCCAGGCCATGCCGTTCAAGGCGCCCATCTCGTTCCTGCATTCCTATGTCTTCCGTCTGGGCTTCCTGGACGGCAAGGCCGGCTATGACTACGCGGTGGCGCGGGCCATGTACTACTGGCAGATCCGCATCAAGACCGAGGAAATCCAGAAGGCGCGGCAGGCCAGCGCTGCCGCCGCGCGCGACGACGCCGTGGCGGGGGCCGCCAAATGAGCGCCCTGCAACGTCTGGACCGTTTCGCGCTGGCGCCTGGCCAGCGCGGCCGCTCCGCCCTGACCGTGCAGCTCTGGTGGACGGTGCAAGCGACGCTGTTCCGCTGGTCGCCGCAGGTGGCCTATGGCTTTCGCCGCTGGCTGTTGCGCTGCTTTGGCGCGCAGGTCGGCCGCAAGGTCCTGATCCGGCCCACCGCCACCGTGACCTATCCGTGGAAAGTCGAAATCGGCGACTACGCCTGGATCGGCGACGACGCGGTCATCTACAGCCTGGGTCCCATCCATATCGGCGCCCACGCCGTGGTGTCGCAGCGCAGTTACCTGTGCGCCGCCGACCACGATGCGGGGCAGCCTGAATTCCCCTTGCGCGAGCGCGCGGTGCGCATCGAGGACGGCGCCTGGGTGGCGACCGACGTGTTCATCGGCCCCGGCGTGACCGTGGGACGCGAAGCCGTGATCGGCGCGCGCAGTTCGGTGTTCCGCAACATGCCGCCCGCCATGATTTGCCACGGCAACCCGTGCCGTCCCATCCGCCCGCGCCAGGCTGGCCCGGCATGAAAATCCTTATCTACGGCATCAACTACGCGCCCGAACTCACCGGCATAGGCAAGTACAGCGCCGAACTGGCCGAATGGCTGGCCGCGCGCGGCCACGAGGTCAGCGTGGTGACGGCCCCGCCCTACTACCCGCAATGGCAAGTGCATGAGGGCTACCGCGCCGGCCGCTACCGCAAGGAAATCCTGCGCGGCGTCACCGTGCGCCGCGCCCCGCTCTGGGTGCCCGGACGTCCGGGCGGCCTCAAGCGCCTGATACACCTGGCCAGTTTCGCCCTGTCCAGCCTGCCGTCGCTGTTGCGCGCGGCCGCCGGGCGGCCGGACATCATCCTGGTGGTGGAACCCGCGCTCTTCTGCGCGCCCGCCGCCTGGCTGGCCGCGCGGCTTTGCGGGGCCCGCGCCTGGCTGCACATCCAGGACTACGAAGTCGACGCCGCCTTCGAACTGGGGCTGCTCAAGGGCGCCCGTTTGCGAGCCATGGTGCTCAGGGCCGAACGCTGGCTGATGCGCCGCTTCGACCGCGTCTCCACCATCTCCAATCGCATGCTGGACCTGGCACGGGCCAAGGGCGTGGACCCAGGGCGCGCCGTGCTGCTGCCGAACTGGATCGACGTGGATGCGATCACGCCGCAAGCCGGCGGCCGGTATCGCGCCGAACTGGGCATACCGGACGACGCCATCGTCGCGCTGTACTCGGGCAACATGGGCGGCAAGCAAGGCTTGCAGACCCTGGCCGACGTGGCCCGCAGGCTCGGCCGCGAGACGCGCCTGTGGTTCGTGTTCTGCGGCCAGGGGCCCGAGCGCGCGCCGTTGCAACAGCAATGCGAGGGCCTGGCCCGCGTCGTCTTCCTGGACCTGCAGCCAGCCGAACGCCTCGGTGAACTGTTGAACACCGCCGACATCCATCTGTTGCCGCAACGCGCTGGCGCCGCCGACCTGGTGATGCCGTCCAAACTGACCGGCATGCTGGCCAGCGGCCGGCCCGTGGTGTGCGGCGCGTCGCCCGGCACCGAGCTGGCCGGCGTGGTGGCGCGCTGCGGCCTGCTGACCCCGCCCGAAGACGGCGCCGCCATGGCCGAGGCCGTGCGCAAGCTCAGCTACAACGCGCAGATCCGCGAAACGCTGGGCGCTGCGGCGCGCCAGTATGCGCAGGCGCACCTGCATGTGGACAGCGTGCTCGCTGCGGCCGAACAGGAATTCGAGAACCTCATCGGCGCCAAGGGCAAACGTGCCGCCCGCGCGGCGCAATCCGACGCAAACACAGGCGCCTGATCGCGCGCCTGACCCATCGACTCCCTGCGGGGCTCAATTTCCTGGCTGCGCTTGTCGATGGCTTGCGCGCGTCCGAAGGCGGAGTTCCTGCATCGGAACTTCCGCGCTTGCGCCATCCTACGCGTCGGGATCGTGCTTGGCTGGCGTCGAGCCATTGCCGCTTCTGACCAGCCCCATCTGCACCGCGATGTAGGCCGCCTCCGCCTGGTTGCGCGCGTTGAGCTTCCAGTACAGGGTGCGCGCATGGCTTTTTACCGTGGCCACGGAAATGCCGACCTGCTGGCCGATCTCCCGCATGGTCTTGCCCTGTACCAGCAATTGCAGGATCTCTTCCTGCCGTTGCGTCAATTCCCTCAGTTCCTGGGTTGGCGAATGCGATGCGCCCTGAGGTCGGGCCGCGGGCTGCGGATAGCATTCGCCGCCCGCCATCACCAGGCTGACCGCAGCCGCCAGCGCATCGGGGCTGGAAGCCTTGGGCATGTAGCCCGCGACCCCTGCCCGCGCACACGCCGCCATGACGCCCGGGTCCAGCACCGAGTAAAGCACCAGCACCAGCCGCGGCATGAAGAACGCCATCGACTGGGACAGGAGGCCAACGTCCTGCTCGGCCAGGCCGCTGCAACCCATCACCAGCAACTCGACTGGGCGGTTGATCGAACTGGACATGGTAAGCAATTGGGCTGGCGAGATGGCCAGAATGTCATCGGTGTTCCGCGCACGCTCCAGCACATGCTGGATCGCGACACGAAGCAGAGCGTAGTCTTCGATCAGTACGGTTGTCATCCCGGGGGGAACCTTGTGACGCATGGCCCATACACGGTTCCCATGACGCTGGCGCATCATTGCTGCAACGGCAGGCTGCTGGCGTCACCGACCTCACGGGAATCTCGTCCGCGGCGCTGGATCGCGATGGCGAGGCGGAGTGGTTCGCCTTCTCGATCCAGACTTGCGGACACAACCCATGCTATCAGCGGCTACGTTCGCTGAATCTCGTTCAGGAGGATGATTGGTGGAGGAATGCAGCAGCACTGCGACCGCGGATACTGCTGTGTATGAATTAGCCAGGATGGCTATGCGCATTCCCGGCAGCAATGGAACGCGAACGTCCCAGGCTGCCGGGCAGGCAGCGCAACCTGCCTCGGTTACCCGAGCTTGCGCCCATAGAGCTGCCCGGCGTCCACATCCCTGCCATTGGGTTCATGCCATTCCAAGGTCGCTCCACGCTGCAGCGCCGCGTATACGGCTTCGCCCTTGTTCTTGACATGCAAGCGCTGGTAGAGCGTGCACGCATGCGTCTTGGCCGTAGCCACCGAAATGTTCAACATCCTGCTGACGGTCTTGATCGGATAACCGCGCGCCAGCAGCACCAGCACTTCGTATTGGCGCGGCGTGATCTGCAACAGCTGCGCGCCGGCGCTGACGGGCATGGAGCCCTTGCTGGCGGCGGCATCGTCGGCTTCCCTTGCCGGCAAGGCGCAGACCGCTTGCGCCGGAGCCTGCAACGCCTGTTCGCTGGGGAAGCACTGCCCGCCCGCCATGACCAGGCGAATGGCCGCTTCAAGAATCTCCACCGAAGCCGTCTTCATCAGGCAACCGTAGACGCTGGCCCCGGGCAGGCCCTGTACCGGCATGGGCAGGGGCATCACGTCCGTCAGCAGCAGAATCCGCTTGGGCGTGAGCACGCGCTGGATTTCATGCAGCGCGCTCCATGCTTCGTCGGTATCCACTGGCAATCCGTAGATCAGCAGATCGGCGCCCGCGTGCACGCCGTCCGCCTTGGAGATGTCAGCCAAACCCATCCCCTCGATTTCCCACACATCATCCAACTTGCTCAGAATCTGCCACAACCCCAACCGCAGGAGCGGATGGGCTTCAATCAGGACCATCTTGGCCATGGTGTCCTCCCGGTTTTTCGACGGGCCTAGAAGGGATCTTCGCTGTGCTGAAGACTATTTTTTTTCCAGCCCCGCAGTGCGAGTCTGCAATATCCCGGAGTATCTAATGAAGCTGGCCCGGGGCATTTGGGCTGGGAGACTTTGGTAGCCAACATAACGGATGGCATGGACCCATCTTATGGTTCGAAATTGTCAAATCAAGACGTTTCGGCTCGATATAATCCGACAAAAACAGAAATCATTCGTTAGCCTTAATCATCATCGTAAATACGGAGGAGACGCGCTCCTCAGCCGTTCCGGCGCTAGGGTTTTCACCAGCAATTCCCCATATGGAGCTTGCGCTTTCCCTATGGAACATGCAGTGCGGGCACGGGCTTCCGGCTAAGGCAGGCCATTGTTACAGCCGTAAAAAAGCCGCGTCGCGGCATTCGCCGGGCGCGGCCTGGAAGTTCCGGAATCAAGGCAACAACTGTCTATATGTTTCCGCGGACACATCAAGCCCGTGCGTCTTTCTCGTAATCGAAATATAGGTAACATTTTTATTTTTGCGTTTCCGGCACGATTTACTCCATATAGGCGAAGTCAAATACCGTATGGCCGCCCTGATGATGCCAATGGTGCATTGAAGCATGGCGTTTTCTCAGGAAGCTCGCGTAGTGGATTTCGCCGTCCGTTTCCACGTAGGTGGAGGGCGACAACTCCTCGATCCGGTTCAGCGACACGCCCTTGCCGTAGTGGCAGAAGCCTTGGTATTGGGCGCAACGGATCACCTCTCCGCCAGGCGACACAACGATTCCGGCGTTGCGGGCCCGCATCGGGTTGCGGACGATGGGGTTGCAGGCATGCGGCGTCCACTCGGTCGAGCGCGGCGAATCCGAGAAAAACGCGAAGAGCTCATCGCAATGGCTTTGGCCGTCGGTCCGGTCGATATTTGTTAATAACCACCAATATTCTCCGTGCTTGAAAATAATGGTATCGACGGCGGATATATTAGTCATGAGATTTACATCAAGCTCCCACTTAAGCGGGAAATCGGTGCATTTCCATAGCTCTATACTGCGATTTCCGCAGGTTTCCGGCACCATGTAGGTAACGCCTTCGTGCTCGAATATATACGGAAACGACAAATGATAGGGTAGGTTCAAGGCCGTCCCCAGCAGGCGGAAAGCCCCGTCCGAGTAGGTCGCGACCGAGATCGTGCCCTTGCGGGAGGTAAAATCGTAATCCTCAAAAAATATATATGGCTTTTTATCCTGGGTATATACAAACGGATCTGCGAAGAATCTACCCTTGGGCGGCTGCAACACCATGGCCTCGGACACGACCGCCTGCTGCCGGGCAGACGGAAACATACCGATCCGCCAGCGCACATTGCGCTTCATGATGCGCCGCACAACCAAATCCGACATTAACCATGCCTGGCGCGCAATATATGCGGCGCTATCCCACTCCACCGGATCCTCGCGCCGCAGGCCGCTCATGATCTGCATGGCGGGCGGCGCCACGCCTTGCTTGACGCGGGCCAGCGCCTGCAACGCGTCGTACACCATGAAATTTCCCAGGCTGAACGCGCGCGCCTGATTCTTCAACCAGAACACTTCGGTGTTGAAACTGCGCTGGTCCAGCAGTTCGTCCTGATCCTCCCGCGCGCCCACGCGCCAGAGTTTCACCGTGGTGTGGTCCTCGCGCTGGAAGACCTCCCAGAAGCCGGCATAGCGGCTGGTCGCCACCGCAATATCGGAATAACTCAGTTGCCACACGCCCAGGCGCGCCCAACCCGCCATTTGCTCGCGAGTGGCCGGCGATGCGCCCAATGTGATGACCAGATCCAGGGCCTGCGCCGCGACCTGGCTTTGCGCCTCGGCCGCTGGCATGCCAGGCGCCAGCGACAGGACGGCGGCCGTATCCGGCGGCATGCTTGCGCGCATGTCGCGGCAGGCCAGCGCCTGCCGCTGCTTGGCCGGCAACAGCCGCGCTTCCAGGCGCGACAAGACGCCAAACAGGGCGCGCGTACTCAGGCGAGGAGACTTATCCCCGCCTTCCAGGTTCATCACCAGCAAAGCAGCGACTTCAAAATCCTGGCTATGCCTGAGCCAATCCACCATCTCATGCATCCAGCCGGGTTGCTCGTACCCGTCAACCAGCAGTCCCACTCTGTAGGTTTTCATTTCTCCTGCTCCTGTGCCAGGGCTTATCGGCCTTCCGTCCGGTACGGCGAACGGGCTAGCCAGTGCGTATTCAGGGGCGCGACAGATTCTTGTCTTCGCGCTGATACTGCGGGGTTTTGCGCGTCCCTTCCAGACCACATTCATCCTAGGTCGGCAGTCCGAGGACGAATGGCTCAGAATCATGCGCATACACTAGGAAATCGCTACTACCTACGCATGAGATTCGTCATCCCTCTGGTGGAGCCGGGCGAAAATCCGGCCGGTCCAGAATGTGCGACGCGCGTGCCGCTAGTGGTAAACCCTATTGGGGATAGCCGAGGCTCGCGTCTCAGCCATCTCTCACGCATAATTGTTTTTAAACGAACGTTTGAATTCAACCTTATGCAAGAAATCAGACCATCCCTCACCCGTGAATCCATCCTGGACACCGCCGAGGCCTTGTTTGCCCAGCAGGGACACGATGGCACCTCGATGCGCCAGATCACCACGGCCGCCGGCGTCAATCTGGCGTCGGTGAATTACCACTTCGGCTCCAAGGAGTCACTCGTGCAGGCGGTGCTCAAACGGCGCCTGGAAGTGCTGAATCGCGAGCGTTTGCGCCTTTTGGATGAACTGGAGGCGCAAGCCGAAGGCAGACCCCTCAAGCCGTCGCAGATCGTGGACGCTTTTTTCGGCACGTTGCTGCGCCTGGCGGCCGATCCCGCCCAGGCCGGCAGCACCTTCCTGCCCCTGCTTGAACGCACCATGACCGACCCCTCGGATTTCATCCGCGCGCTGTTCGCGGAGGAATACGCGGACGTACTGGAGCGCTACCGCAACGCATTGTTCGCAGCCCTGCCCGACGTGCCTCGCGCCGAGATCGTATGGCGCTTCCAGTTCATGCTCGGCGCCACGTCGTACGCCATCATCGGCACCGACCTGCTGCGCTCGGTCACCGGCTGGACCATTGACGACGCCGAACAGCCCGATAACCCGAACCTGCTGCTGCCGCGCCTCATGAGCTTCCTGCTCGGCGGCCTGCGCGCGCCGCTGCCGCAGGTGCCCTGAGCGCGACGCGCCCGCAGACGGAACAGAACCTCCACGGAGACAAGAAAATGAACGCAGTCATCCTCGCCCTGGTCATCGTCGCGCTGCTGGCCGCGGTCGTGCTGGGCGTGCGTCCCATCCGCCGCGCCCTGCTGTCCGCTCCGATCTTCAATCTGTACCGCAAGGTGCTGCCGCAGATGTCGGACACCGAGCGCGATGCGCTCGAAGCGGGCACGGTCTGGTGGGAAGGCGAATTGTTCCGCGGCCGCCCCGACTGGAGCCGCCTGCTGGCCTATCCCCGCCCGCGCCTGAACGATGACGAACAGCGCTTTCTCGACGTCCAGGCCGAAGAGGCTTGCCGCATGGTCAACGACTGGCACGTCACCCAGGAAAGCTACGACCTGCCGGCCGAAGTCTGGAGCTACCTGAAGACCCAGGGTTTCCTGGGCATGATCATTCCCAAGGCATACGGCGGCCTGGGGTTCTCGGCCTATGCCCACTCCGAAATCGTGACCAAGCTGTCCACGCGCTCGTCGGCCCTGGCGGTATCGGTCATGGTGCCCAATTCGCTTGGCCCCGCCGAACTGCTGCTGCATTACGGCACCGACGAACAGAAGAACCACTATCTGCCGCGCCTGGCGCGCGGCGAGGAAGTGCCCGCCTTCGCGCTGACCAGTCCCTGGGCCGGTTCCGACGCCGCCGCCATCCCCGACAGCGGCATCGTCTGCAAGGGCGAATGGCAGGGCCGCGAAGTAATAGGCATGAAGGTCACCTGGGACAAGCGCTACATCACGCTGGCGCCCGTGTGCACCCTGCTGGGCCTGGCGTTCCGCCTGTACGATCCCGACGGCCTGTTGGGCGGCGCGAAAGACCTGGGCATCACCTGCGCGCTGGTGCCGCACGACCATCCCGGCGTGGACACCGGCCGCCGCCACTTTCCGCTGAACGCCATGTTCATGAACGGCCCCACGCGCGGCACGGACGTGTTCATGCCGCTGGACTTCATCATCGGCGGCCCGGCCATGGCGGGTCAGGGCTGGCGCATGCTGATGGAATGCCTGGCCGCGGGCCGCTCGATTTCGCTGCCCTCGTCCAACACCGGCATGTCCAAGCTGACGACGCGGGCGGTAGGCGGCTATGCGCGCGTGCGCAGCCAATTCCGCACACCCGTCGGCAAGTTCGAAGGCGTGGAAGAAGCGCTGGCGCGCATCGGCGGCAACACCTACATGATGGACGCCGCGCGCAGCATGACGGCGGGCGCGGTGGACCTGGGCGAAAAGCCCTCAGTCGTGTCCGCCATCGTCAAGTACCACGTGACCGAGCGCGCGCGCCAGGTCGTCAACGACGGCATGGACGTCATCGGCGGCAAGGGCATCTGCCTGGGACCGTCCAACTTCCTCGGCCGCGCCTATCAGCAGATACCCATCGGCATCACCGTCGAAGGCGCCAACATCCTGACGCGCAGCCTGATCATCTTCGGCCAGGGCGCGATCCGCTGCCATCCCTACGTGCTGGCTGAAATGCAAGCCGCGCAGTCGCCCGACCGCAAGCGCGGCCTGGACGATTTCGACCTCGCCTTCTGGGGCCACGTGGCCTTCGTCGCGAAGAACAAGCTGCGCGCCTTGGGCACCGCGCTCACCGGTGCGCGCTTCGTCGGCGTCAACGCCGACGTCGCACCCGACATGAAGCGCTACTACCAACTGCTCAGCCGCTACAGCGCCGCCTTCGCGCTGCTGGCCGATACCTCCATGCTGGTGCTGGGCGGCAGCCTGAAACGCCGCGAGCGCCTGTCGGCGCGCCTGGGCGACGTGCTGTCGCAGATGTACCTGATCAGCGCCACGCTCAAGCGCTTCGAGGACGAAGGCCGCCAGGCGGCCGATGCGCCGCTGGCCCACTGGTCGATCCAGGACGCGCTGTACAAGCTGCAGGAAGCCATCGAAGGCGTGCTCGACAACTACCCCAACCGCTTCGTGGCCTGGAGCCTGCGCCGCCTGGTCTTCCCCTGGGGCCGCACGCAGTCCCTGCCGTCCGACCAACTGGGGCAGGACGTGGCGCGGCTGCTGATCAACCCGAGCGCGACGCGCGACCGCCTGACCGCGGGCTGCCATCTGCCGGCGACCGAAGCCGAACCCGTGGGCGCGATCGAACTGGCCCTGGCCGCCACGCTGGACGCCGAACCCATCGAAGCCAAGATCCGCGAGCTTGAAAAGCGCGGCGCGCTTGACGGCAATCCGCAGGCCAATGTGCGCGACATCGCCGACGCCGCCTTCGCCATCGGCGGCATCACCCCGGAAGAATTTGCAGTGGTGAAACGCCGCAACCGCTTGCGCGACACGGTGGTGAAAGTGGATGATTTTCCCTTTGACTTGCGCGCCGCGGACCAGGGCAGCCCCGCGGCCGAACGCAGGGTCGCCTGAAGGAGGCAGCGGATGGCATTCAAACCGGTTTACGTCGTCGACGGCGCCCGCACGCCTTTCCTGAAGGCGCGCACCGGCCCAGGCCCCTTCGCCGCCGGCGATCTCGCCGTGCAGGCCGGGCGCGCCCTGCTGCTGCGCCAGCCCCATGCGCCCACGGACCTGGACGAGGTCATCGTGGGCTGCGCCGCGCCGTCCCCCGACGAAGTGAACATCGGCCGCGTGATCGCGCTGCGCCTGGGCTGCGGCAACAAGGTGCCGGGCTGGACCGTCATGCGCAATTGCGCATCCGGCATGCAGGCGCTGGATTCCGCCATCGCCAACATCCAGTCCGGCCGTTCCGAACTGGTGCTGGCCGGCGGCACGGATGCCCTGTCGCGCGCGCCGGTGCTGTACTCGGACGAGATGGTGCGCTGGCTGGCCAGTTGGTATGCCGCCCGCGGCATGGGCGCCAAGCTCGCGGCATTGGGCCGCTTCCGACTGCGCAACCTCGTGCCCGTCATCGGCCTGCTCAAGGGCCTGACGGACCCGGTGGTCGGCCTGTCCATGGGACAGACCGCCGAGAACGTCGCGACCCGCTTCGGCATCGACCGCGCGGCGATGGACGCCTATGCGGCCCAGAGCCATGCGCGCGCGCTGGCGGCCCGCGCAGCCGGCGCGCTGGGCGAGATCTCGCCGCTGATCGACACGCAAGGCAAGCTCTATCCCGACGACGATGGCGTGCGCGACGACTCCACGCCCGAAAGACTCGCCAAGCTCAAACCCGTATTCGACAAGCCCTGGGGCAACATCACCGCGGGCAACAGCTCGCAAGTGACGGACGGCGCCGCCATGCTGACGCTCGCTTCCGAGGAAGCGGTGCGCAAATGGAACTTGCGGCCGCTGGGCCGCATCGTCGACAGCCAGTGGGCCGGCCTCGATCCCGCGCAGATGGGCCTGGGTCCGGTACATGCGGCCACACCCATCCTGCAACGCCACGGCCTGGGCCTCAATGACCTGGACTTGTGGGAGATCAACGAGGCCTTCGCCGCCCAGGTGTTAGGCTGCCTGGCGGCCTGGCGCGACGATGCCTATTGCCAGGAGCATTTCGGCACGCCGGCCTGGGGCGACCTCGATCCGGCCCGGCTCAACGTCGATGGCGGCGCAATCGCCATCGGGCATCCCGTGGGCGCTTCCGGCGCCCGCATCGTGCTGCACCTGCTCGCGGCCCTGAAGCGCCGCGGCGCCAGGCGCGGCATGGCGGCCATCTGCATCGGCGGCGGCCAAGGCGGCGCGATGCTGGTCGAAACCCTGGACGAGGACCGCCCATGACGACACTGGATACGCTATCCCACTGGCGCCTGGACCGCGATACCGACGGCCTGGCGTGGCTGACCTTCGACCGCGCCGGCAGCGCGGTCAATGCCTTGTCCGCCGACACCATGAGCGAGCTGGCGGTGGTGCTGGATGCGCTGGACACGGCCCCGCCCGCGGGGCTGATCATCCAGTCCGGCAAGGCCACGGGCTTCATCGTGGGCGCCGATGTCAACGAATTCGCCAGCCTGGACACGCCGGAACAGGCGCGCGCGCTGGTCGCGCGCGGCTGGAATCTCTTCAACCGCCTGGCCGCGGTGCGCTATCCGACGCTGGCGCTGATCCAGGGCCACTGCCTGGGCGGCGGCCTGGAGCTGGCGCTGGCCTGCCGCTACCGGCTGGTGGCGGACCAGCCCGGCACCTCGCTCGCGCTGCCCGAAGTGATGCTGGGGATTTTCCCCGGCTGGGGCGGCA
>NZ_JCBAMT010000076.1:0-33508 GCF_059760445.1 Achromobacter sp. D7-1
GCGGCGCGGCGGCGGAGGTGTTGAAAAGGGGCGCGCCCCGGGGGGCCCCCCCCGGGCCCCCCCCCCCCCCCGCGGGCGCCCGGCCCCCCCCCGCCCCGGGGGCCCCCGCCGTAGCCGGGTCGGCAGCGGCCGCCGAGGCCATCACGCAGTCCGCCCGCGTGGCGCGGCCCGCCGCGGCGGCGCCGGCCCATGCGGACAAGGAATCCACCTCGATCCGCGTCGGCGTCGAAAAGGTCGACCAGGTCATCAACCTGGTGGGCGAACTGGTCATTACGCAAGCCATGCTGGCGCAGACGGCGTCCACGCTGGATCCAGTGCTGCACGACCGCCTGCTCAATGGCATGGAACAGCTGGAGCGCAACGCGCGCGACCTGCAGGAAGCGGTCATGTCCATCCGGATGATGCCGATGGACTACGTATTCAGCCGTTTCCCGCGCCTGGTGCGAGACATCGCCAGCAAGATGGGCAAGCAGATCGAACTGCAGACCCATGGCCGTGCTACCGAACTGGACAAGAGCCTGATCGAACGCATCATCGATCCGCTGACCCACCTGGTGCGCAACAGCCTGGACCATGGCATCGAGACGCCCGAAAAGCGCGTTGCCGCAGGCAAGGATCCGGTCGGGCAACTGGTGCTGTCCGCCCAGCATAACGGCGGCAATATCGTCATTGAAGTCAGTGACGACGGTGGCGGCCTGAACCGCGACAAGATCCTGAAGAAGGCGATGGCCCAGGGCCTGGCGGTCAACGAGAATTCGCCGGACGACGAAATCTGGCAGCTGATCTTCGCGCCGGGCTTTTCCACGGCCGAAAAGGTCACGGACATTTCCGGCCGTGGCGTGGGCATGGACGTGGTGCGCCGGAACATCCAGGACATGGGCGGCCATGTGCAGCTGTCGTGCGAGCCGGGCAACGGCACCACGACACGCATCGTGCTGCCGCTGA
The DNA here is from genome assembly GCF_059760445.1 of Achromobacter sp. D7-1. Lineage (NCBI taxonomy): Bacteria > Pseudomonadati > Pseudomonadota > Betaproteobacteria > Burkholderiales > Alcaligenaceae > Achromobacter > Achromobacter sp. D7-1. The sequence goes on from NZ_JCBAMT010000076.1 coordinate 946, forward strand.
CGCTGGCCATCCTGGACGGCATGTCGGTGCGGGTCGGCGAGGAAACCTTCATCCTGCCGCTGAATCACGTGACCGAATCGCTGCAGCCCACGAATGACCAGATCTATTCGGTGGCCGGCAACGAGCGCGTGATGCACGTGCGCGGCGAATACCTGCCGCTGGTCGAGATGCACCGGGTGTTTTCGGTCGGCGAGGCCCAGACCGATCCCACGCAGGCCATCGCGGTCATCATGCAAGCCGAGGACCGCCGTTTCGCGCTGCTGGTGGATCACCTGATCGGCCAGCACCAGGTGGTGGTGAAGAATCTCGAATCGAATTACCGCAAGGTGCCGGGCATTTCCGCCGCCACCATTCTGGGCGATGGCAGCGTGGCCCTGATTGTCGACGTATTTGCGCTTGCGCGCGCCAACCGCGAGCGTTGGTCGCAGCCCGAAGCCATTCTGAATTGATGGAGAACTAAACCTCATGGCAGCCAAACCGCAAGCGCAATCCGCGCGCAATGAAGATGTCGGCAGCGAATTCCTGGTGTTCACGCTGGGTGACGAAGAGTACGGCATCGACATCCTGAAGGTGCAGGAGATCCGTGGCTACGACGCCGACACGGTTACCCGCATCGCGAATGTTCCGCCGTTCATCAAGGGCGTGACCAACCTGCGCGGCATCATCGTGCCCATCGTCGACCTGCGCATCAAGTTCAACCTGGGCCGCGTCGAATACAACGAGCAGACCGTGGTCATCATCCTGAACCTCGACCGCCGCGTCGTCGGGATCGTGGTGGACGGCGTGTCGGACGTGCTGATGCTCAATTCGGGCCAGATCCGTCCGGCGCCGGAGTTCGGCGCCACCTTGTCCACCGAGTACCTGACGGGCTTGGGTACGGTGGACGAACGCATGCTGATTCTGGTGGATATCGAAAAAATGATGACCAGCGACGAAATGGCGCTGGTGGAGAAGGTCGCGTCCTGATCGGAACGGCCTGCTTGGGAGGTAGAAGCGCCATATTGAATCCAATGTGGCGCTTTCCTTTAACGATTTCAGTCTAGGAGTGGTCCTTGTGATGCGCAAGTTTCTCGCGAACATGACGATACGCAGCAGCCTGTTGTGGGTGCTGGCGTTCTTCTCATTCATGTTGGTGATCGGGGCCGCGCTGGGCGTGCTGTCTCTGCGCATCAGCAACGGCACCCTGGCGGAGATAAAGCAATCGCAGGAACTGGACGATGCGGTCGGCCGCGTCGTCTCCAGCTACAAGGATTCCATGGCCGGCCTTGGCCGCGCGGCCGCGTCCAACTATGCGGACATCGTGAAGAACGTGGGTCAGCCTACCTTGCTGACCCAGGGTTTGTCGTCCGAGGCTGCCGGCCTGCTGGAACGCGCCAAGGCCTCCATGAACAAGGGGCAGGCCGAGTTCGAGTACTACAAGAGCCTGGCCCGGCCCGCCGAAGCGGCCGACGCCCTGAAAGAGATCGACCAAGCCTATGAGGCGTTGGTCGGGCAAGGGTTGACGCCATTGGTGGCCTCCCTGGAAAAGGCGGACATGCCCGCCTACCAGAAGCAGGTTCAGACGGTGCAGGATGCCCTGGAAGGGCGCTACGCGCGCGCAATCGAAGGCTTTGATTTCTGGCGCGCCAGCAAGATGCTGGATGCCCATGAGGTGGCGCAGGTGCGCTACCAGTTCGTCCTGATGGCCGTCGGCGCCGGCGGCGTGGTCGCCGCGTTGCTGGTGTTCGCCACGTATGTGTTCCTGCGCCGCCGCGTGCTGTTGCCGCTGAAGGAAGCAGGGCATCACTTCGACCGTATCGCCGGCGGTGACCTTACCGCCCGCGTGGACGTACGCAATACCAACGAGATCGGCCAGCTGTTTGCCGCCTTGAAGCGCATGCAGGAAAGCCTGACCCGCACGGTGGCGTCGGTGCGTCGCGGCGTGGATGAGATCAACGTGGGTTCGCACGAGATTGCCGCGGGTAATACGGACCTGTCCAGCCGCACCGAGCAGCAGGCGGCCTCGTTGGAAGAGACCGCAGCCTCGATGGAACAATTGGCCTCGACCGTGAAGCAGAACGCCGACAATGCGCGTCAGGCCAATCAGCTGGCGGCCAGCGCCTCGGACGTGGCCGAGCGCGGCGGTTCGGCGGTGTCGGAAGTGGTCAGCACGATGCAAGGCATTTCTGCCAGCTCGCGCAAGATTTCCGAGATCGTGTCGGTGATCGACGGCATCGCCTTCCAGACCAACATCCTGGCGCTGAACGCCGCGGTGGAAGCGGCGCGCGCAGGCGAGCAGGGCAAGGGCTTTGCGGTGGTGGCGGGCGAAGTCCGTTCGCTGGCGCAGCGCAGCGCCCAGGCGGCCAAGGAGATCAAGGGTCTGATCGAGGATTCGGTGACCAAGGTCGGTGCGGGTTCGCAGCAGGTGGAACGCGCTGGCGCGACGATGCAGGAGATCGTGGCCTCGGTGAAGCGGGTGACCGACATCATGGGCGAGATCTCGGCGGCGTCGGAAGAGCAATCCAGCGGCATCGACCAGGTGAACCGCGCGGTGTCGCAGATGGACGAGGTGACGCAGCAGAACGCGGCGCTGGTGGAAGAGGCGGCCGCAGCCGCGGGTTCGCTGCAGGAGCAGGCGCAACGCCTGGCCGAAGCAGTGGCCGTGTTCAAGATCAACGCGGGCGAAGTCATCGAAGTTCCGGCCCAGCGCCTGTCATCGGCACGCGCGTCGGGTGACGATGCACGCTTGCAGGCGCCTGATGCGCTTGCGCTTGGGCACTGAGGACTGCAGTGGCGACAGCAGCGGCAAACCAGGCGCCTTCCATCTCGGTGGAACGCCAATTCGATTTTCGCGACGCGGACTTTTCGCGCGTGCGCAAGATGATCCATGCGCACGCGGGCATTTCGCTTGGCACGCACAAGCGCGAGATGGTCTACAGCCGACTGGCGCGGCGCCTGCGCGCGCTGGGCATGCAGGATTTCGGCAGCTATCTGGACCAGCTTGAAAACGAGCCGAACGCGTCTGAATGGGAAGATTTCGTCAATGCGCTGACGACCAACCTGACTGCCTTCTTCCGCGAATCGCATCACTTTCCCATCCTGGCCGACTTCGCCAAGCGGCGCGGCGGCCCGGTGTCGGTGTGGTGCTGTGCGGCCTCCACCGGCGAAGAGCCGTATTCCATCGCCATGACGCTGGTGGAGGCGCTGGGTCCGCGGGCAAGTGCCTGTTCGGTATTGGCCACCGATATCGACACCAATGTGCTCACGCGCGCGCGCGCCGGGGTCTATCCCGCCGAGCGCGTGGACAAGATGGACGCTGAGCGCCTGAGGCGCTTTTTCCTGAAAGGGCGCGGCGGCAACGAGGGGCTGGTCCGGGTGCGCCCCGAGATTGCCGACATGGTCCGCTACGAGCCCCTGAATCTGTTGGCGCCGGCGTGGCAGATCAACGAACAGTTCGACGTCATCTTCTGCCGCAACGTCATGATTTATTTCGATAAACCCACCCAGGCCAGGATCCTGGAGCGGTTTGTGCCGCTGCTCAAGCCCGGCGGCTTGCTGTTCGCTGGCCATTCCGAAAACTTCACCTATATCAGCCGGGATTTTCGTCTGCGCGGGCAGACCGTCTATGAATGCGCGGGCAGGTCCTGAGCGGGACGAGGCAGCAAAAAATGAAGAAAATTAGCGTTTTGTGCGTGGACGATTCGGCGCTGGTGCGCGGGCTGATGACCGAGATCATCAACAGCCAGCCGGACATGGAAGTGGTCGCGACCGCGCCCGATCCTCTGGTGGCGCGTGAACTCATCAAGCGCCACAACCCGGACGTGCTGACGCTGGACGTGGAAATGCCCCGCATGGACGGGCTGGATTTCCTCGAAAAGCTCATGCGCCTGCGGCCCATGCCGGTCGTGATGGTGTCGTCGCTGACCGAGCGCGGCGGTGAAATCACGCTGCGGGCCCTGGAACTCGGCGCCATCGACTTCGTTACCAAGCCCAAGCTGGGCATACGCGACGGCCTGCTCGAGTACACCGAGATCATCGCCGACAAGATACGCGCGGCCTCGCGCGCCAAGTTGAGGGCGCCCGCAGCGCATGCCGCACCCGCCGCGCCGGCGCCCATGCTGCGTCGGCCGCTGTCCAGTTCGGAAAAGCTGGTCATCGTCGGCGCCTCCACGGGCGGCACCGAGGCGATCCGCGAGGTCCTGCAGCCGCTGCCGCCGGACAGCCCGGCAATCTTGATCACCCAGCATATGCCGGCGGGCTTCACGCGCTCCTTCGCGCAGCGCCTGGATGCGCTGTGCGCGGTGACCGTGCGCGAAGCCGTGCACGGCGACCGGGTGCTGCCGGGGCACGTATATCTGGCGCCGGGCGGCGACATGCACATGCGCCTGGGGCGCAGTGGCGCCAACTACGTGATCGAGCTCGAAGCCAGCGAACCCGTCAATCGCCACCGCCCGTCGGTGGACGTATTGTTCAATTCGGCCGCGGTCGCCGCGGGCAAGAACGCCATCGGCGTCATCTTGACCGGCATGGGCAAGGACGGCGCCGCCGGCATGCTGGCCATGCACCGCGCGGGCGCGCACACAATTGCGCAGGACGAAGCCAGCTGCGTCGTCTTCGGCATGCCGCGCGAGGCGATCGCCTTGGGCGCTGCGGATGAAGTGGTTTCGTTGTCGGCGATAAGCGAACGCATTCTGACTCGCCTGGGCGACCGTGGGCACCGCGTCTGACGCGCAAAGCTCCCCGATCGGTCCAAGGCAAATTTTTTCTGGAGTAGAAGATGGTAGACAAGGGCCTGAAGATTCTGGTGGTGGATGACTTCCCCACCATGCGGCGGATCATCCGCAACCTGCTCAAAGAGCTGGGTTTCGAGAACGTGGATGAGGCCGAAGACGGCGCCATCGGCCTGGAAAAGCTGCGCAACGGCGGCTTCCAGTTCGTGGTGTCGGACTGGAACATGCCCAACCTCGATGGTCTGGAGATGCTCAAGCAGATCCGCGCCGACGCGGCGCTGGCCTCGCTGCCGGTGCTGATGGTGACGGCCGAGGCCAAGAAGGAGAACATTGTTGCCGCGGCCCAGGCCGGCGCCAACGGCTATGTGGTCAAGCCTTTCACGGCGGCGACGCTGGAAGAGAAGCTCAACAAGATCTTCGAGAAAATCGCCGGTTGAGGTGAGCCATGAGTACGACCGAACATGAGAACCCGGGCGAATCCCCCGATCTGATCCACCGCATTGCGTCCCTGACGCGCATGCTGCGCGACAGCATGCGCGAACTGGGCCTGGATCAGGCCATCAAGGACGCTGCCAACGCCATACCCGATGCTCGCGACCGTCTGCGCTACGTGGCGCAGATGACGGAGCAGGCCGCCAATCGCGTGCTGAACGCCACCGAGCAGGCCGGCCCCATCCAGGACGGCCTGTCGCGCTCGGCGCAGGCGCTGGACGCGCGCTGGCAGCAATGGTACGACCAGCCGCTGGAACTACCCGAGGCGCGCGAACTGGTGAAGGACACCCGCGCATACTTGCAAGACGTGCCGAAGCAGGCGCAGCAGACGCAGTCCCAGCTGATGGAAATCATCATGGCGCAGGATTTCCAGGACCTTACGGGCCAGGTCATCATGCGCATGATGGACGTGGTGGGCGCGATCGAACGCGAACTGCTGCAGGTGCTGCTGGACAACGTCCCGCAAGAACGCCGCGACGAGGCCAACAGCCTGCTCAACGGTCCGCAGATCAGCCCGCAAGGCAAGACCGACGTAGTGACCAGCCAGGACCAGGTCGACGACCTGCTGGCGAGCCTGGGCTTCTAGCCAGGAATCGCGCCGCCGGACATGCCCTCCGGCGGCCTCCCTTCCTGATGGTGCCGGCGGCGCATGAACGTATTCCCTAGGGGCGTAAACAGCGCCTCCTGGATAGACTCCCCTCCAGAATAATAAATAGGGGCCGTGCAGCGTGAATCATGGCGCGCAGTGCGCGCCAGGCAACGGATGCCCATAGAAGGCGATCCGGGCCGGCACAAGGAGGTTGATCGTGGCCAGATCCGTATTCCGTCTGGGAGGCATGTGGAATTTGTTGCGGCGGCTCAATCGCGGCGACGCGACGCTGTCGGAGCGCACTTTATCCTTTAGTCCGGCCGTTTGGCCGCTGTACGGCTTCATGGCGCGCCTACGCGGCCGCATCATGACCGTCCGCCAATCCAGCATAGAAATCGCGCTGAATGCCGCGCGCACGCAGTTCCAGGCGGGCCATTGCTCGCTCCTGGCGCAGGAGCAGGCGCGCGCCGCCGACGCGCTCGCGGCCAGCGGCGCGCAAATCGCCGCGCTGTCGGCATCAACTTCCACCCATGCGCGCGAGATCGCCGAGGTGTCGGGGCAGAATCTGCACGCGGCGCAGCAGGCGTTGGCCGAGCTGTCCGACGTCAAGGCGCGAGTGGAGCGCATGACGCGCGAGATGGCTGCCTTCACCGAGGTGGTCGGGCAGCTGACCGGCCGTGCGCATTCGGTTGGCGACATCAGCAAGCTGATCAAGGAGATCGCCTTGCAGACCCAGCTGCTGGCCTTGAACGCCGGGGTCGAGGCGGCCAGGGCGGGAGATGCGGGGCGTGGCTTCGCCGTCGTCGCCAGCGAGGTCGGGCGCCTGGCCGAGCGCGTGAACTCGGCCACCAGCGATATCGGCCGGCATACCGCCGAGATGCTGGAGCTGGTGGAAACGACCCAGCGTCAGACCGGCACGCTGCGCGAGGATGTCGACACCTCAGGCGAGGTGCTGGGCCGCACATGCTCGGGTTTCGAGCGTTTCGTGCGGGATTTCGACAGCATGAACCGTCAGGTCGGCGATGTGGTCCAGGCCATCGGCGAGGTGGACTCCACCAATCACGGCATGAGCGAGGACGTGGGGCGGATCGCGGCGTTGAGCGCCAACGTGCTCGAGCGTATCGGCAGCATGTCCGGCGAAATCGACCGTATCCGCCGCCAGACGGAAAGTGTGCAGGAGGTCCTGGCCGACATGCGCACCGGCAATACTGCTTTTGATGGCCTGTCCGAAACCGTCGAAGCCTTCCGGGACGCCGCTGCCAACCTGCTGGAGGACGCCAGGAGCCGCGGGGCCGATGTGTTCGACCGGCATTACCGGCGCATTCCGGGCAGCGAACCGGCGCGCTACCACACCAGCTACGACCGGCAGATCGACGAATCCGTGACTCGGTTGCTGGACAGCGTGCTGGATGGCGTGCCGGGCGGGATCTACACGATTCTGGTGGATAACAGGGGTTACGCGCCGGCGCACAATCTGCGTTTTTCCCAGGCGCCCACCGGGGATCCGAAACAGGATATCGCGCGGGTGCGGAACAAGCGCATCTTTGACGATCCGGTGGGTTTGCGCCTGGCGACCAACACTGGCGGAATGCTGCTTCAGACTTACTCGCGCGACACGGGCGAAATCGTCAACGACATATCCATTCCGCTCTATCTGGGGTCGGACCATTGGGGCGCGGTGCGGATCGGCCTGGATTTCACCCGCTTCCAGGCGGTCGCGGGCGAGGGCGAGGCCGGCGGCCTGGCGGTTGCCGCCGGGGCCTGACGCGGCGGGTCTTCACGGGCCAGGGCGCGTTCCAGGCCGGGTTGGAACGCGCCGTCTGGAACGCATCCGGGAATAGCGCCGCTTTCCCCCCGTTTCTTGGCTTATCGCCCAAGCCCGGGGCCTCCTAGAATCTCGGCGGGCAGCTCGTCATTCCAGAATCCGCGAGCCGCAACGATACCGCAGAGCATGGCCGAAGAAAGCGACCTCGAAAAGACCGAAGCCGCCTCTCCCAGGCGCCTGGAAAAGGCGCGCGAGGAGGGGCAGATTGCGCGTTCCCGGGAATTGGGGACGTTCATGATGCTGGCGGCGGGCGTGGGCGCCATCTGGGCGGGCGGCAGTTCGCTCTACCGCACCCTGACCGGCGTGCTGCGCAACGGCCTGGGTTTCGACCAGCGCATCGTCGCCGATCCCGGCGTGATGGTCGAGCGGGCGGTCGAGGGTTTCGGCCAGGCCTTGCTGGTGCTGCTGCCCATTTTTGGGCTGCTGGCGGTCATCGCGGTGCTGTCCAGCGTGCTGCTCGGCGGCCTCGTCATCTCCGGCAAGCCCCTGCAGTTCAATTTCTCCAAGCTCAGCCCCATTTCCGGGGTGAAGCGGATGTTTTCGTCGCAGACGGTGGTGGAGCTTATCAAGGCGCTGGCCAAGGCCCTGCTGGTGGGTGGCGTAGCGGTCTGGGTCATCTGGCGCTATCACGACGACATGCTGAGCCTGATGCACGTGGCGCCGTCGGCGGCGCTGGTCAAGGCGCTGACGCTGGTGGCGATGTGCTGCGCCTTTATCGTGGCTTCGCTCATCGTCATCGTCATGCTGGATGTGCCGTGGCAGATCTGGAGCCACCTGAAGAAGCTGCGCATGTCCAAGGAAGACGTGCGCCAGGAGCACAAGGAAAGCGAAGGCGACCCGCACGTGAAGGCGCGCATCCGGCAGCAGCAGCGCCAGGCGGCGCGGCGCCGCATGATGTCTGAAGTGCCGAAGGCGGACGTAGTGGTGACCAACCCCACGCATTATGCGGTGGCCTTGAAGTACGACGAGGAAAAGAGCGGCGCGCCGCGAGTGCTGGCCAAGGGCACCGGCCTGATCGCGGCCAAGATCCGCGAACTGGCGGCCGAAAACCGCATCCCGACATTGGAAGCGCCGCCCCTGGCGCGCGCATTGCATCAACACGTGGAGATCGGGCAGGAAATCCCGGCCGAACTCTACACCGCGGTGGCAGAAGTGCTGGCGTGGGTCTTCCAGCTGCGCTCCTGGCGGGCTGGGTGGGGCGCCGAACCTACGGTCCCGACCCGGTTGGCCGTGCCGGCCGAGCTGGACCCGCAAGCCAAAACCGCAGCACAAGGAGCTTAAGGAATGAGCGCTTTGCTCACCATGTTGAAGAGTAGTGGGGCCACGCATGCGCGGCTGCTGGCCGGGCCTGTCCTGATCGTGATGGTGCTGGGCATGATGGTCCTGCCCCTGCCCACGTTCCTGCTCGACCTGCTGTTCACCTTCAACATTGCGTTGTCCGTGATGATCCTGCTGGTTGCGATGTTCACGCGCAAACCGCTGGACTTCGCCGCGTTTCCGGCCGTGCTGCTGTTCGCCACGCTGCTGCGCCTGTCGCTGAACGTTGCCTCCACCCGGGTGGTGCTGCTCAACGGCCATACCGGTCCGGACGCGGCGGGCAAGGTCATCGAGGCCTTTGGCCACTTCCTGGTCGGCGGCAACTTTGCCGTGGGGATCATCGTCTTCGTGATCCTGACCATCATCAACTTCATCGTCATCACCAAGGGTGCCGGCCGTATTGCGGAAGTGGGCGCGCGTTTCACCCTGGACGCGATGCCGGGCAAGCAGATGGCGATCGACGCGGACCTGAACGCCGGCCTGATCGGCGAAGACGAGGCGCGCAAGCGCCGCGCGGAAGTCTCGCAGGAATCCGACTTCTTCGGCTCGATGGACGGCGCCAGCAAGTTCGTGCGCGGCGATGCCATCGCCGGCCTGTTGATCATGGCGATCAACATCATCGGCGGCCTGATCGTGGGCGTTGCCCAGCACGACATGTCGATGGGCGATTCGGCGCGCGTTTATACGCTGCTGACCATCGGCGACGGGCTGGTGGCCCAGATTCCGGCGTTGGTGATTTCCACCGCTGCGGGCGTGGTGGTGTCGCGGGTGTCGACCGACCAGGACATTGGCCAGCAAATCATCAGCCAGCTGTTCTCCAACCCCAGCGTGCTGTTCCTGACGGCCGGCATCGTCGGCATCATGGGCCTGATTCCCAACATGCCGCACGTCGCCTTCCTGACCCTGGCCGGCGTGCTGGGCTGGGGGGGCTGGGTGCTGTACAAGCGGCAGACTGCGGCAGCGGCGGCCGCCGCGGAGGTGCCGCCGCAGGCGATCACGCAGGCGCAGGCCGCCGCCGCCGAGGCCAGTTGGGACGACGTGTCGATGGTGGACCAGCTGGGTCTGGAGGTCGGCTATCGTCTGATTCCGCTGGTGGATCACGCCCAGAACGGCGAACTGCTGCACCGCATCCGCAGCCTGCGCAAGAAGTTCGCGCAGGACGTGGGCTTTCTGCCGCCGGTGGTGCATATCCGGGACAACCTCGAGCTCAAGCCCAATGATTACCGCATCCTGCTGTCTGGCGTGGAAGTCGGCCATGGCGTAGCCATGCCGGGGCAATGGCTGGCGATCGACCCGGGCGGCGTGACCATGCCGATCAAGGGCACGCCCACGACCGACCCCGCTTTTGGCTTGCCGGCGCTGTGGATCGACGGCAGCCTGCGCGACCAGGCGCAGGTGGCGGGCTACACGGTGGTGGATGCCGGCACCGTGGTCGCGACGCACCTGAATCACCTGATGCATCGCCACGGTTCCAACCTGCTGGGTCGCCAGGAAGTGCAGCAATTGCTGGACCGCATCGGCCGCGACGCGCCCAAGCTGGTCGAAGACCTGGTGCCCAAGACCTTGTCGCTCACGGCGTTGCAGAAGGTGTTGCAAGGCCTGCTGTCGGAAGAAGTGCCGATCCGCGACATGCGCACCATCATCGACACCTTGTCCGAGCATGGCCCGCGCCTGGCGGCGCTGGCCGCGGGCACGGGCAGCCAGCCCGACATCAACGAACTGATCGCCTTGACGCGCCGTTCGCTGGGTCGCGCCATCACCCAGCAATGGTTCCCGGGCGAGGGCGAGCTGCGCGTGATCGGCCTGGACGTGAAGCTGGAGCGCGTGCTTTCACAGGCCATGACGACCAGTGGCGGACTGGAGCCGGGGCTGGCCGATACCTTGCTGCGCGAAGCGCAGGCCGCGGTCGAACGCCAGGAATCGCAGGGCAACGCGCCGGTGCTGCTGGTGTCGCCGGTCTTGCGCGCGCCTTTGTCGCGCTTCTTGCGGCACCACCTGCCGCAGCTGGGCGTGTTGTCGAATACGGAAATACCCGATGAGCGCATGGTGCGTGTGACCGCGCTGATCGGCGGAGGTAATGGGGCATGAAGATAAGCCGATTTTTTGGGGCGAACAGCCGCGATGTGATGCGCCAGGTCCGGCAGGTGCTGGGCCCGGATGCGCTGATCGTGTCGAACCGCAGCGTCGATGGCGGCGTGGAGGTTCTGGCCACTGTCGAGGGCGCCTTCGATGACACGGCTCATGAGTCTCCTGCACGACAGGAAGCCGCGCCATCCCGGCCGGCCGATGTTCTTCCGCAGGCGCCTGTCAGCGTTCCGGCGGGCGTGCGTTTCGATGTCCCGGATCCGGCGGCGCTCCCGTTGACGCCGGCGCCCGCCATGCCACCCGCCGGCTACCCGGCGCCGTCGCGTTCGATTGCTGCCTACCAAGCAGCCTATGCTTCCTCGACGCAGGCCGAAGACGAGACGCCGCCGGTTGCGCCGCCGGCAGCGGTGCCTGCTCCGGCTGCGCCCGTCCGTGTCGAATTGCCATCCTTGCCGCCGTTGCGCGAGACGCCGGTTGCGCGAGCCGCCGCCTCGACCGCTGCTCCCGCGGCCTACGTGCCCGCAGCGCCTCAGTCCGCAGCCGGGTCTTCCATGGCCCGCATGCCCGATGTGCCGCTGCGCCAGCCTCCGATGGCGCCGCCGGCCGCGTTGCCTTCCGATGCCGCAGCCGGCTTGCAGGACGCCATCAGTGCGCTGCGCGGAGCCTTGGAAAGCCGCATGGACGGGCTGCTCTGGGGCGGGCGCCAGGGGCCGGGCCGGGAGCCAGCAGGCGCCGCGTTGTTCCGCAGCCTGCTGGACGCGGGTTTCAGTACCAAACTGGTGCGCACCCTGGTCGAGCGTCTGCCCCAGGGCATGACGCAGGAAGCGGCGCTGAGTTGGGCCCGTAACGAACTGGTAACCCACTTGCCGGTGCTGCGGTCCGAAGACGAGTTCCTGGCCGGCGGCGTGTATGCCCTGGTCGGGCCGACCGGCGTTGGCAAGACCACCACGCTGGCCAAGCTGGCTGCGCGCTGCGTGGCACGCGAGGGCCGCGAGCAGGTCGCGATGCTGACCACCGATAATTTTCGGATCGGCGCGCTGGAACAGCTGCAGATCTACGGACGCCTGATGGGCGTGCCCGCCCATTCGGTGCGTGATGCGGGCGAACTGCGCCGCATCCTGGCTGAACTGGGCAGCCGCAAGATCGTGCTGATCGACACCACTGGCATCAGCCAGCGAGACCGACAGGTGGCGGAACAAGCGGCAATGCTGTGCAATGCGGGCAAGCCGGTGCGCCGGCTGCTGGTGCTCAATGCAGCCAGCCAGGGCGACACCCTGGACGAAGTGGCGCACGCCTATCGCAATGGCGTGGGCGAGGACGTAGCTGGCTGCATCATTACCAAGCTGGACGAGGCCACCCGCCTGGGCGCGGCGCTGGACACGGCCATCCGCCATCGCCTGCCAATCCACTACATGTCGGTGGGGCAGAAAGTACCCGAACACATGGAACTGGCCCGGGCCGACGTGTTGATCGACCGCGCCTTTTCCATGGTCGAACGCGCCCGCGCGCTATACACCCCGAGCGAGGCCGACCTGGCGACGCTGGTGTCCGCATCGCGCGAACCCGAAAGCGCGGATCCTGCCCGCAAGCGGCAATTGCTGGCTTCCGCGATCCTGAGGCCGCAAGGCGGCGCGGGCTCCATCGAGGCTGCGCAAAACCTGGACGACGCTATCGTCTGGCTGGAAAGCGATCCGGCCTGCGTGCAGGCCCGTGCATCCTGGCGCGATTATGTCGCAGACGGTTCGGGCGCCAGTCTGACCGCCCTGGGCGACGAGCCCTTGGCGATGATCGGCCGTGAATTTTCCTCGGTCTGTGGACGGCATCTGCTTGCCATGCATGGCAAGGCTCCCTTGAAGGGTGAGGGTTTGCCGGGAGGAGCGTTGCTGGGCACGCTGCTGATGAGCGATCGCGGCACGGCCCTGGCAGCGCCCGCGCAGCAACTGGTTCTGCCGCACGGCATGCTGTCTTCGTTCGCGCCTACCGCGCCGGCCCAGCCGGATGCGGCCCAGGCGTTGCAGGCTCGCGTGCGCTGGTTGGCGGAAAAACTGGCGCGCGTGCCGGTTGTGCACATGCTGGAGGCCGGCACTTCCGCCTTGTGGCAGACCTTGAGCGAACAAGGCGTCGCCTGGGTGGCGCGCAGCGCTGGCGGCCAGCGCGTGGTCCAGGATGACTGCCCGACCAATCTGAATGCCGTGGGCAAGAGCGTGGGTTATCTGCCTGTCGGCCAGCCCGGTGACATGCCCGGGCTGCATAGCGTCCAGGGTAGCAAGTGCGTGCCCCTGGCATTGTGGGCCTCCGGTACGGAAGTGACGTTGCCGGGCCGCAGCGGCGGCGTATCAGTGCGGCTGGTCTGCGCCCGCCTGATCGACACGGTCAGTGGCGAGGTGGCCGGACAGCTGTTCGGCATGACCAATCTGCCCGCGTCCCAGGCGGACGCCGCCACGGTGGCGCGCTGGCTGGTGCTGCAAGACGAGGCCAAGGCGGGATTCCGCTATATGGCGAACGCGTGGCAGGCTCTGCCGGCCGTGGACGGCGCGCATGCATTGGCCCGCCAATCGCTGATGGCCGGGCAGATGGGCGCGGCATGCTGGCAGTTGGCGCATACGCCGGCGGCGGAAGTGCTGCGCGGGCCTCTGTCGGGCATCATGGGAACGGATCGCAAGCTTTCCGGACGCATGTTGCCGGTCGCATTGCTGAAGATGTACGCGATGCTGGAGATGACTGCGGCCTGAAGAGAGCCGCTGTTTGATGGGTTGCGCGCGTTAAAGAACTGGCGCTTTTGCGCAAGAACATGCGCGCTGCAACGCAATCTGCGGATCGCGCCGCGCTGTGCAAGCGCCGCTGTTCAACCGTGTTGTGGTTCAGCCGGCCACGATGGGCTTGCGGCCCGGGGCGGTGCGTGCGCCGCGACCGCGGGCGTCGTAGGTGGACAGGGCGCCGCCAGCGGCGCCCATGTTGCGCAGCGCGTCCAGCGATTGCTGCGTATAGCGCAGATGCACGTCGATGAGCGCGCCGTTGCGCATATTGATTTCATTGGCGGATGCCGATTTGCTCAACAGGGCCTGCCACACGCCTGACAACTGCGGGTGCAGAACGGCCGCCTGCTCCGTGCCGGCGTGTCCTGCCGGCAGACCGATTTCCGCGAGCAAAGAGTCGCGGGCCTGGCTCAGGTCCACGAGCTTGCGGGCGACCTCGCCCTTGCGTTCGGTGATTTCCTGCAGCGAGCCGACGCTTCCCAAGCCCACTAACACTTCGGTCTCTTCTTCCAGAATGGCGGAGAACTCGGTGATCAGGGTATCTTCCTGCCGCAAGCAGGATTGAAGGGATTCGACGGTGCTCATGGTCATGCTGTTCGGCTCGGGAGGTTCGGGGTTACTTCAGCAGATCGCGGGCGCTGGCGATCAGACTGTCCGCAATGCGGCCGGTGTCGATCTTCAACTGACCCGAGGCGATGGCGGCGCGGATGGCGGCCACGCGTTCGACGTTGATGTCATTGGAGCCGTCCTGCAGCGCCAACAGCTTGCGCGACGCTGAGCTCAGCGCCACCTGCGAGCTGCTGGAGCCGCTGGCGCTGCCCGCGCCATAGGCCTGGGCAACGGCCGAGTCGGCGCGAGGCGCGACGGTGTCAGCCGATAGGGGGCGGTTGGTGGTGGAATTGATCTTCAAGATTTTCTCCGCGGGGCGTCCAAGGTCGGTTGTGCGACGGAATCGCCTACTTATGCCTCAGTAACGGCAGGGCCGGAAAGAACTTTAGGGGACGGGCGGTGTATGGTGCGATGCGACATGTAACAACAATTACAGTTGTATTTCGACCAGGCTGGCGTTGCGCACCACGCCGCTCACGACTTGGCCGCCCGCGGTGCGCACCTGCACGGTGGCGCCCGGCGCCGCGTTGTCGAGCGCCTGCCCTTCGCTGCTGACCACGAAGCCTTTGCCGCGCGCGTTGATGCGGACATTGGCGCCGCGCAGCACCGATTGTGCGTTGCGCAACCCGGAACTCCGCACCGCTTGCCCGGCATTGATCCGGTGCACCGCCGTCATCCCCGCCACGGCTTGCGGATCCGTAATTGCGCCTGGGGGCAGGGCGATCAGGTCGCCGTCCCGCGGCGCGAGGTCGTCCGGCGTCAGCGCCTGTCCTGCCGCAATCAGCCGCGCGGCGACGTAATAGTGACCCGGCACGCTTACCGTTGCCTGGACATAGGCCGTCCAGGGTTTGGGCGCGTTGCAGCGTACCCCAACCGTCATGCGCGAACGCAGTTTCATGCCGGACGGCATAAATGGGGACATGACGTCGCAGGGCGCCAGGCGTTCTGCGCGCGGCGGGTCGATCGCGACCGACGGCTGTCCGGGCAGGCCAGCCAGCTGATCCAGCAGATAGGTCTGCGCCACGAGGGCGATCGCCTCGGGTGCCTGAGTCGCCGCTTCCTGCCCCTGCGCGGCAGCCAGGGGCAGCAGCAGGGCGGCCAGGCAGCCGGCGCGCGCGCGGAGTCGGGTTGCGGATATTTTCATGATGGATGAATTGTAGAAGTCCGCGGCATTCGGCAATACGTGAATTGGATGAGAAATGACGGGTTATTTGGCTGATTGTGTCGAGCCCCTGGCCCCTATGATGCCGTCATCCAATGGGATAACGGTCTGTCCGGCGTCCCTCGTTTTATCTGAATTGCAACGCACCAAGGCGCCCCGATGCTAGACCGGCTTAATGAAGATTTCCGCTTCTTCCAGCAGTCCCTGGGACTGCGCGCGCAACGCCAGGAAGTGCTGTCGTCGAACATCGCCAACGCCGATACGCCCAATTACAAGGCGCGTGATTTCGACTTCAAGACGGCAATGGCCAACGCCATGGAAGGCACCAAGCGCCTGCCCGATACCTCGCTCACGCTGACGTCCGCGCGCCACATTCCGGCCAAGGCAGTATCGCAGGGCCCGACGGAACTGCTGTACCGCCTGCCGTACCAGCCCAGCATGGACGGCAATACGGTGGACATGGACATCGAGCGCGTGCAATTCGCGGATAACACCCTGCATTACCAAAGCACGATGCAGATGCTGTCTGGCCGTATCCGGACCATGATGGCCGCAATTCAGGAATGATTTCAAAAGGGAGCGGCAGGCAATGTCCTTGTTGAGCATTTTCGATATCGCCGGTTCGGCGCTCAGCGCGCAATCGCAGCGCATGAACGTGGCGGCCAGCAACATGGCCAACGCCGACAGCGTGGTCGGCCCCGATGGCAAACCGTACCGCGCCCGCCAGGTCGTGTTCCAGGTGAATCCCCCGGCGGGCCAGGCCTTGGGCCAGGAGATCGGCGGCGTGCGCGTGGCTGGCGTGATCGAGGATCAATCACCCTTGAAACAGGTCTACGACCCGCAACACCCGTTGGCCGACGCGCAGGGCTACGTCAGCATGCCCAATGTTGACCCGGTGGCTGAAACCGTGAACATGATCGCGGCCTCGCGCTCGTACCAGGCGAACGTGGAAGTGCTCAATACCGCCAAGGCCCTGATGCAGAAGACGCTGACCATCGGCCAGTCCTAATTTCCGGAACCCGTGTATCCATGACCACTATCGACCAATCAACGAGCAAGACCGGCCTGGGCCTGGCGCAAACCGGCGCCAACGGCAGCAGCACGGCCCAAGGCCTGCAGGACCAGTTCCTGAAGCTGCTGGTTACCCAGCTGCAGAACCAGGATCCCCTGAATCCGATGCAGAACGCCGAGCTGACCTCCCAGCTGGCCCAGATCTCCACCGTGGAAGGCATCACCAACCTGAAGAACACCATGCTCGCCATCAGCGGGCAGATCGATGTTTCTCAGTCGATGAATGCCGTGGCCATGATAGGCAAGGGCGTGCTGATCCCCGGCTCCAAGATCAAGTCCGGCGTGGATGCGGCGAATCCCGAGGCCCGTGTTGTTACTCCCTATGGCCTGGACCTGCAGGGCGACGCCCAGAAAGTGCAGATCCGTATTTCAGACGCGAACGGCGCGGTGGTGCGTACGATCGAAACGACGGACCAGAAGCCCGGCGTGTACACGCTGTCCTGGGATGGCAAGAACGATAGCGGCGTTGTGCTGGAGCCGGGCGCGTACACCGTGTCCGTCATGGCCACGGATGCCGACGGCAAGAAGGTGAATGCAGAAGTGCTGAGCTACGGCCAGGTCAAGAGCGTGGCGTATTCCACCGAAGGCCTGCGTCTGGATCTGGGCCTGGACGGCCAGACCAGCATGCTGGATGTGCGCAAGGTAATCGGCGCCTGAAGCGGGCGCAATGTATCGGTGCCGGCGCATGGGCGGCGGCTTCCCTAGTTAAAGATTAGCGAGAAAAAACATGGGTTTCGGACAAGGATTGAGCGGCTTGAACGCCGCGGCGCAGAACCTGGACGTCATCGGCAACAACATCGCCAACTCCGGCACCGTCGGCTTCAAGTCGGCGACTGCATCGTTCGCCGACGTCTACGCCAGTTCGCGCGTCGGCCTGGGTGTGAAGGTCGCGGCCATCAACCAGCGCTTTACCGTGGGTACGGTGAACGGCGGCGGCGGCGAATACGACATTGCGATCGACGGCGCCAAGGGCATGTTCCGCGTCACTGACCAGAGCGGCGCGGTGATGTACACCCGCAACGGCGAATTCCTGGTCGACAAGAACAACTTCATCGTGAATGCCCAGGGGTATCGACTGACGGGCTATCCGCCGGGCTCCGTTGGCGCGAATCCGGTTGAGTTGCAGCTGCCCACGGCGAACGTGGCTCCGCTAGCGACGTCCACGGGTACCACCGTGGCCAACCTGGACGCCAACGCGAAAGTCATCTACGAAACGGCTACGCAAACCAAGGCGGCTGTCCCCGGGAAGGTCACGCTGGGCGCGGCGCCTGGCACTGCGTACACCTTCACCCGTGACGGCACGGGAACGGCGACACTGGTGGATACCGTACCGGCTGGTGGTGCGCTGCCCGCCGCAGGCTCCACCTTCACCGTCGGTACGGAAACGGTAACCGTGGGCGCGGGTGGCGTTATCACGGGCGGTGATCTGTCGAAGATGGGTGCGTTCACTGAGTACACGGCGGCTGTCGTCGAGACTGGCAAGCCATTCGACCCGAAGCTGTCCAACACCTATACCAACGCCTCGCCGATGACTGTGTTTGACTCGCTGGGCAACTCCCACCAGGTCATGCAGTATTTCGTGAAGCGCCCGGCGGCCACTGCGGACACCAGCACCTATGACGTCTACTACACGATCGACGGCCAGGCCATGGCGCCGACCACCGAAGCGGCCGGCGTCTGGGGCAACCCGCAGAAGTTCACGTTCAACAAGGCCGGCGTGATGACCAGCGCGCCTGTTGTCAACCTGTCCTTCGCCACCCCGGGTGGCGGCACCACGCCAGCGGATCCGATCAACATCGCGATGAACTACGCGGGCACCACCCAGTTCGGCAGCGCCTACAAGCTGGTCGCCAAGCCGGATGGATACGCTTCCGGCGAGTTCAGCGGCATCAATATCAGCGGCGACGGCAGCATCGTGGCCAGCTACACCAACGGCGAGACCCAGATCGTCGGCACCATCGTGCTGGCCGACTTCTCCAACCTGCAGGGCCTGCAGCCCGTGGGCAACAACGCCTGGACGGAAACCTCCGCCTCCGGCCAGCCCATCCTGGGCCAGCCTGGCAGCAACGGCCTGTCCAAGGTCGTGGGCCAGGCCACCGAGTCGTCCAACGTCGACATGAGCAAGGAGCTGGTCAACATGATCATCGCCCAGCGCACCTACCAGGCCAACTCGCAAACCATCAAGACCCAGGACGAAATCATGCAAGTCCTGATGAACCTGAAGTAAGCCTGGCAGGCAAGTGACGACACCGACGGAATAGGCAATGGACCGTATCATCTACACCGCCATGAATGGCGCGGCGCGCATCACCGAGCATCAGGCCGCGCTTTCCAACAACATGGCCAACGTGAACACGGCGGGTTTCCGCGAGCAGATCGCGTTGTACCGCTCGGTGCCGGTCACGGACGGGACGAGTCTGCCCACGCGCGTTTCGACGGTGGCGTCCACGCCGCGCAACAGCTTCCAGATGGGCAATATGCAGACCACGGGCCGGGACCTGGACGTGGCCTTGTCCAGCGAGCGCGGCTGGATCGCCGTGCAGACGCCGCAAGGCGAGGCCTATACCCGCGCCGGCGGCCTGCAGGTCGGCATCAACGGCCTGCTGCAGACCTCGCTGGGCCAGCCTGTGCTGTCGGACCAGGGTGGTCCCATCGACATACCCGACCAGGCTGCCCTGACCATCACCGCCGACGGCACCATTACCGCCATCGGCGCCGGCGATGCGCCGAACAATATCCTGAACCTGGGCCGGATCAAGCTGGCCAGCCCGCAGAACGATCAGCTGGTGCACGGCGACGACGGCGTGTTCCGCATGGCGCCCGTGAATGGCCAGCCTGCGCCTCCGGTGCCCGCCGATCCCAGCCTGCGGCTCTTGTCGGGCGTGCTGGAAGGCAGCAACACCAATCCCATGGCGGCGATGGTGGGCATGATCGCCAACGCCCGCCGCTTCGAGCAGCAGATGCAGGTGATCCAGCAGTCGGACCGCAACGCCGAACGCGCCAACGGCATCCTGTCGGTAAGCGCCTGATACGGCAACTGAACTAGAAACAATTTTCGCGCGCGGCCGGGCCGCGCCACCAGGAGTACTACATCATGATGCGTTCGCTGTGGATCGCCAAGACGGGCCTGGAAGGTCAGCAGACCTCCATGGACGTGATTTCGAACAACTTGGCCAACGTCTCCACCAATGGTTTCAAGCGCGGCCGCGCCGTGTTCCAGGACCTGATGTACCAGACGCTGCGCCAACCCGGCGCCCAGGTCGGCGACGCTACCCAGCTGCCGTCCGGCCTGCAGCTGGGTACCGGCGCGCGCGTGGCCGCGACCGAGCGCATCCACACCGCAGGCAACCTGAACAACACCGGCAGCGAGATGGACATCGCCATCAACGGCCGCGGCTTTCTGCAGATCGAATTGCCCGACGGCACCCAGGCCTATACCCGCGATGGCGCCCTGCAACGCGACCAGAACGGCCAGCTGACTACCGTCAGCGGCTATGTGATCCAGCCGCCGATGAACATCCCCGACAACGCGCTGTCGATCTCGATCGGCAACGACGGCATCGTCTCGGTGACGCAGCCTGGCGCTGCCGGCATCAACGTGCAGATCGGCCAGTTGCAGATCGCGACGTTCATCAACCCCACCGGCCTGCAGAGCATCGGCGAAAACCTGTACCTCGAAACCGACGCATCGGGTCCCGCCAACCTGCTGCAGCCGGGCGTGGACGGCGCGGGTTCCATCATGCAGAAGTACGTCGAAACCTCCAACGTCAACGTCGCTGAAGAACTGGTCAACATGATCACCACGCAGCGCGCCTACGAAATGAACAGCAAGGCCGTCAAGACCTCGGACGAAATGCTGGCCCGCCTGACCCAACTGTGATGTCCATGTCTGTCCTGCGCCTGGTATCGAGTGCGGCACTGGCTATGCTGGTGGCCGGTTGCGCCATGATCCCGCCCGAGCCTATCGTGACCGGGCCGACCACGGCCGCGCCGCCGCCGCCGGCCGCGCCGATGGCGCAGCCCACGGGCTCGATCTACCAGCCGACCACCTACGGCAACTATCCCTTGTTCGAGGACCGTCGGCCGCGCAACGTGGGGGACATCGTCACCATCGTCCTGAACGAGAAGACCAACGCCTCCAAGAACGTCGCCACCAATACCAACCGCAGCGGCAGTGCCAGCCTGGGCATCGCCGCGGCGCCGTCCTTCATGGACAGCTGGGCCAACGCCAACCTGAACACCGACGCCAAGGGCGGCAACGTGTCGCAGGGCAAGGGCGACAGCACCGCGAACAATGCCTTCACCGGCACCATCACCACCACGGTGGTGGGGGTGATGTCCAACGGCAACCTGCAGGTCGCGGGTGAAAAGCAGATCGCCATCAACCGGGGCAGCGAATTCGTGCGCTTCTCGGGGGTGGTCGACCCGCGCTCCATCACCGGCACCAACACCGTGTCGTCCACCCAGGTGGCCGACGCTCGCATCGAGTACCGCAGCAAGGGCGTCATGGACGAAGTCCAGACCATGGGCTGGCTGCAACGCTTCTTCCTGATCGCTTCGCCGTTCTGAACATGAAACAACCGAATCCGATATCCGCCTTGTTGTCCTTGTTGGCGCGCGTCTGCGTTTCGGTCGGGCTGGTGGCCGGCGCAGGCGCGGCTCATGCCGAGCGGCTCAAGGACCTGGCTTCGATCCAGGGCGTGCGGGGCAACCAGCTGATCGGCTATGGCCTGGTGGTGGGCCTGGATGGCAGCGGCGACCAGGTGCGCCAGACGCCATTTACCCAGCAAAGCCTGACCAATATGCTGTCCCAGCTAGGCATTACGGTGCCCGCCGGCAGCAATATGCAGCTCAAGAACGTGGCGGCCGTCATGGTCACGACCACCTTGCCCGCATTCGCCCGGCCGGGCCAGACCCTGGACGTGGTGGTTTCGTCCATGGGTAACGCCAAGAGCCTGCGCGGCGGCACCTTGCTGATGACCCCGCTCAAGGGCGCCGACAGCCAGGTCTACGCCATCGCCCAGGGCAACATCCTGGTGGGTGGCGCGGGCGCTTCCGCCGGCGGTTCGAGCGTGCAGATCAACCAGTTGAACGGCGGCCGCATCAGCGCGGGCGCCATCGTCGAGCGGGGCGTACCCACCACGTTTTCGCGTGACGGCTACATTCATGTGGAATTGAACAATACCGATTTCGGTACGGCGCAGAATGTGGCCATGGCGCTGAACCGCAAGTTCGGACAAGGCACCGCCACCGCGCTGGACGGCCGTGTCGTGCAGGTGCGCACGCCCATGGAGCAGGCCTCGCAGGCGCGCTTCCTGTCGCAGGTGGAAGACCTGCAGGTGGCGCGCGCGCCCACGGTGGCCAAGGTCATCATCAATGCCCGCACGGGTTCGGTCGTCATGAACCGCACCGTCATGATCGAAGAAGCCGCCGTCGCGCACGGTAACCTGTCGGTCATCATCAACCGTCAAAACCAGGTGTCGCAGCCCGACACGCCGTTCACGGAAGGGCAGACGGTAGTGGTGCCCAATACCCAGATCGAAGTGCGGCAGGAAAACGGTTCGCTGCAACGGGTGAGCACCAGCGCCAATCTGGCGGATGTGGTCAAGGGTCTGAACGCCTTGGGCGCCACGCCCCAGGACCTGCTGGCGATCCTGCAGGCCATGAAGACCGCGGGCGCCTTGCGCGCCGAACTGGAAATCATCTGACGGCCATGGCGTACACCAACGATGCGGCGCGCGGCGCCAGCCGGCAGGATTCGGTCTTTGACATGGGCCGTTTGTCGGATTTGAAGCGCGACGTCAAGAAGGACCCGGAAGGGACCGAACAGCAGAAGCAGGTGGCCAAGCAGTTCGAGGCCCTGTTCCTGCAGATGATGGTCAAGCGCATGCGCGAAGCCACCCCCAAGGAGGGGCTGTTCGATTCGCAGCAGACCCAGATGCTGCAGTCCATGGCGGACGAGCAGTTGGCTTTGCACCTGGCGTCGCCTGGCATCGGCCTGTCCGGCGCCATTCTGGCGCAGATGCAGCAAGGCAAGCCCGGCGAGCTGGGCGCGGATGCGGTCAAGCGCCTGGGAGAGGGCGCTGACCCCGATTTCCGTTCCGCGGGTTCGCGCGAAGTTTCGGCGTTGCTGAACGTGATGCGCAACAACAGCGCCCAGAACCGGGCGCTGGCCGCGGCGGAAGGCGCGCCAGACCATGTGGTCGCCTTCGTTTCCAAGATGTCGCGCGCGGCCAATCTGGCTTCGCAGCAAAGCGGCGTGCCCGCGCGTCTCATCATGGGCCAGGCGGCGCTGGAGTCGGGCTGGGGTAAGCGCGAGATCAAGCACCAGGACGGCAGCACCAGCTACAACCTGTTCGGCATCAAGGCGGGATCCAGCTGGAAGGGCCAGGTCGTCAATGTGCTCACCACCGAATACGAAGACGGTGTGGCGAAAAAGGTGACGCAGCCCTTCCGTGCCTACGCTTCCTACGAGGAATCGTTCGCGGATTATGCCCGCCTGATCGGTAACAGCCCGCGCTACGAGGCCGTCACGCAGGCGCGCAACGAGATCGAGGCGGCGCGCAAGATCCAGGCCGCGGGCTACGCGACGGATCCGCAGTATGCGCAAAAGCTGATCGGCGTCATGGGTCAGCTACGTGGCGCGGCATCCAAGGTGGAAATTTCTCGCCAGATGTTGGAAGGACTCTAAATTCGGATCATCTCCTGCCGTTAATTGGATATCCAGGTATATCAGCGGTTAAATACGGGGCATTGTCAGCATGAACATGTATAAATTGGCGCTGGGCGGGCTGAACGCCGCTCAGGCAGGGCTGGCCACCACCAGCCACAATATCAACAATGCCACCACGGTCGGTTACAACCGCCAGCGCGTCATGGTTTCGACCGCCGGCGCCCAGGCCACCAGCAACGGCTACATTGGCCGTGGGGTCCAGGTCGACACGGTCGAGCGCAGCTACGACAGCTTCCTGTACAAGCAACTGGTAGGCGCGCAGGGCAGCGGCGCCCAGCTCCAGACGCAATACAACCAGGTTTCAGCGATCAACAACCTGTTTGCGGACCGCACCGTCGGCATCGCGCCGGGCTTGACCAATTTCTTCACCAGCATGAACGCGGTGGCCAGCAAGCCGGCCGACCCCGCTGCGCGTCAGGATTTGCTGGGCAAGGCCAACAGCCTGGCCACCCAGATCCGTTCCGCCTACACCGAAATGCAGAATCAGCGCATCGGCCTGAATACGCAGATCACCACGACGGTCGAGCAGGTCAACAGCTATCTGACGCGTATCGACGACCTGAACCAGCAGATCTCGCTGGCTACGGGCAAGGCGGGCGGCAGTCCTCCGAACGATCTCCTGGATCAGCGTGACCAGGCGGTCATGGAACTGAATCAGCTGGTGGGCGTCACCACCTACGAGCAAGGCGACAAGATCAACATCACGCTGGCCAGTGGCGGGCAAGCCCTGCTGTCGGGCAACACCATCTATCCGCTGCAAGCGGTAGCTTCGTCCAAGGACGTGGGGCGCACCACCATTGCTTATACGCTGCCAGCCGGCGCGGGTAAGACGGTCGCCGTGGAACTGAACGATACGGAAGTGACCGGCGGTTCGCTGGGCGGTTTGCTGCAGTTCCGCGCAACGTCGCTGGATGTCATGCAAAGCCAGTTGGGCCAGATGGCCGTCGGCCTGGCGCTGTCCTTCAATGCGCAGCACAAGCAGGGCCTGGATCAGAACGGTAATCCTGGCACGGACTTCTTCGGCATCGGTTCGCCGCAGGGCGTGCCCAATGCGCAGAACAAGAGCAACGCGTCGATTTCCGGCCAGTTCACGAACCTGAACAACATCAATGCCAAGGAATACGAGATTTCCTTCGACGGCACGAACTACCGGGTGCTGCGCATGCCGGAAGGCTCGCAGGTCTACAACGGCCCGGCGACCGGCACGCCCGGCACGCTGAATCTCGACAGTGAGATGGGCGTTACCCTGACCATCAGCGAGCCGCCCCAGGCTGGCGACAAATGGTCACTGGCTCCTACGCGTGACGCCGCGCGCGACCTCACCGTGCTGATCAGCGATCCCTATAAGATCGCCGCGGCTGACGCAGAGGGCGGTGACGCCAACGGCAAGAACGCGCTGAAGCTGGCGCAACTGCAGAACAGCAAGGTGCTGGGCAACGGCACGATGAGCGTGAACGACATGTTCGGCCAGGTCGTGAATACCGTCGGGGTCCAGACCGCTCAGCTCAAGTCCGCGGCGACCGCGCAGGCCAACCTGATCACGCAGAAGGCTGCGGCGCAGCAGGCGGTTTCGGGCGTCAACCTGAACGAAGAATACGTCAGCCTGTCGCTATACCAGGAACAGTATCAAGCCAGCGCCCGCATCATCGATGTGGCCAGCACCATGTTCGACACGCTGCTGGGTCTGCGCGGCTGATCGGATCGTTGAATCGTGACCAATAAAGAAAATTTCGGAGCTTCACCATGCGCCTGAGCACCTCGATGATGTATTCGAACGGCCTGAAAGGCGTTCTCTCTCAGGAATCCGACATGAACCGCCTGGTCGAGCAGGTCGGCAGCGGACGCAAGAACCTGACGCCGGCGGACGATCCCCTGGCCGCCGCGCTGGCCATCAGCGTGGCGCAGACCCAGAGCATGAACAATACGTATGGCATGAACCGCCAGACCGCCAACACGAATCTGGGCCAGGAAAGCAATACCTTGACGGCGGTGACAAACGCCTTGCAGGAAGCTCGGACTCGTATCATCCAGTCGGGTGGCGTGCTCTCCGATAGCGACCGCCAAACCTTGTCCACAGCGCTCAAAGGCACCCGCGATGCCTTGCTGGGTCTTGCCAATACGACGGATGGCAATGGCCAGTATCTGTTCTCGGGCAATGACGGCAGCGTGATGCCGTACTCCAAGGACGCGACTGGCAAGATCGTTTATAGCAATTCGGTCGGAGAGCGGACCATTCAGGTGGACCAAAGCCGCCAACTGTCCACCAGCGATCTGGGCAAGGACATTTTTGGCCGCGCCAATCCGGGTTCGCAAGCCTTTGTCACTTCGACGGCCAACTCAAATACTGGCACCGTCGAGTTCGGCTCGGCATCTGTGACACCGGGTTCGGCTAATGCGGGCATGAAGTTCGCGGTGCAGTTTGAAACCGACGCGGCGACCGGAGCGATAGGCTATCGGGTCACGACGACGAATCCCGACGGTACCAGCGCGACCGTGCCTGCTGTGGGATCTCCTGCGACGGCTTACTCCGATGGCACCACGATCAATCTGGGCAGCGGTGTATCCGTATCGGTCAAGGGGGCCCCGAACGCGGGTGACGTGATCAACGTCGAAAGCGTCCAATCCGCCGATATGGACGTGTTCGCCACTCTGGACAACGTCATCGCTGCCTTGGACGCGCCTAGCGCTGGCGACCCCGTGGCGACCGCCAAGCTGAAAAACGCTTTGGCAACCGCCAACAAGAAGCTGGCGAACACCTACGACAACGTTCTGACGGTGCAGGCTTCGGTTGGCGCCCGGATGAATGAACTGGACGCACTGAACGCCACGGGCACGCAGAAGGGCCTGTCTTACTCCAAGTCCCTGTCGGATCTTGAAGAGCTGGACTATTACCAAGGCGCCAGCCAGCTCGCGTTGCGCCAAGTCGCGCTGCAAGCGGCGTCGGCGGCATTCATGACCATCCAGGGATCGAGTCTGTTCAGCCGCAAGTAGTAATGCGGTAGGTCAAAAAACGCGCCATCGAGTGCGTAGAGTTGCGCCTTTGCGGACGCTACTGGCCAGGGGCCGGGGCGTCCGTGTGTGCGTGCAGTGTAGGAAATACTCGTTTCACATTGCTTAACGTTCGGATATTCCATGCTTGTCAACTTGAAAGTCCGCACCTGTCTCGTTCTGGTGTTGCTGCTCTTCACGGGCGCCATGTTCATATCCAATGGCGTCGCCTGGATGGGGCTGAACTCGAGCAATGAGAAGCTGGAGCGGGTCAATGACGCCTACTCCACTCAGGCGGCGCAATTGAACCGCTCCTATATCCTGTTCTTGCGCGGCCGTTTGCTGCTGGCGACATCGCTGATGGATCTGCAGCAGGGCAAGACCGAACAGGCGAACGCTCAGGTCAAGCGCGCCGAAGGCTTGATGCAGGATGGCGTCAAGGCGCTGGACGCATACCGCAAGGCGCCGCGCCTGGAAGGCTCGGAGGCTGTAAATCAAAAGCTGGAGAGCGCCTACAGGCAATTCGACGGCGTGGTCAAGCGTCAGGTGACTGCGCTGTCGACCATGGCCGTGCAGGACTACCTGGACTTGAACGACGCCGGCAGCGCTGCGAATACGGCATTGAGAGAGGCAGTGGGAGAGGTGCTGGCGCATATCGACTCCAGCACCGACGAGCTGGTCTCGCAGGCCGAAACGGCCCACGGCGTTTCGCGTACGGTCACGATCGTGATGCTGGCGATTTCCTTGGCCTTGGCATTGGGGTGCTGGCTGTTCATCAGCCGGACCGTGCTGCGGCCGCTGCGTGAAGCGGGCGATCATTTCGAGAAGATCTCGGGCGGCGATTTCACCGGCCGCATCGACGTACGCAGCACCAATGAGATTGGCCAGTTGTTCGGCGCGATCAAGCGCATGCAGGAAAGCCTGACCCGCACGGTGGCGCTGGTTCGCCGGGGCGTGGACGAAATCAACGTGGGTTCGCGCGAGATCTCGGCCGGCAATACGGATCTGTCCAGCCGTACCGAGCAGCAGGCAGCCTCGTTGGAAGAGACCGCGGCCTCGATGGAACAGCTGGCCTCGACCGTGAAGCAGAACGCCGACAACGCGCGCCAGGCCAATCAGTTGGCGGCCAGCGCCTCGGACGTGGCCGAGCGTGGCGGTTCGGCAGTGTCGGAAGTGGTCAGCACGATGCAAGGCATTTCGGCCAGCTCGCGCAAGATTTCCGAAATCGTGTCGGTGATCGACGGCATCGCCTTCCAGACCAACATCCTGGCGCTGAACGCGGCGGTGGAAGCGGCGCGCGCAGGCGAGCAGGGCAAGGGCTTTGCGGTGGTGGCGGGCGAAGTCCGTTCGCTGGCGCAGCGCAGCGCCCAGGCGGCCAAGGAAATCAAGGGTCTGATCGAGGATTCGGTGACCAAGGTCGGCGCGGGTTCACAGCAGGTGGAACGCGCTGGCGCGACGATGCAGGAAATCGTGGCCTCGGTGAAGCGGGTGACGGACATCATGGGCGAGATCTCGGCGGCGTCGGAAGAGCAATCCAGCGGCATCGACCAGGTGAACCGCGCGGTGTCGCAGATGGACGAGGTGACGCAGCAGAACGCGGCGCTGGTGGAAGAGGCGGCCGCAGCCGCGGGTTCGCTGCAAGAGCAAGCGCAACGCCTGGCCGAAGCAGTGGCCGTGTTCAAGATCAACGCGGGTGAAGTGATCGAAGCCCCCGCGCAGCAATTGGCATCGCAACGCAGCGCGCCGCGCATGCCGGCTCCGCAGGTGGCTGCGGCAGGCAAGGCGTCCGCCGAACCCGCCAAGACAGAGGCGCCGCCGGTGGAACCTGCCCCGAAGGCCGCGCCCGCGCCACGGTTGACGCAAGTCGCCCGGCCCAAGCCGGCCCCGGAAGCGGCCACCACCGTTCGTCCGCTACGTCGGCCGACCATGCGCCCGGCGAGCGCCAAGGATGCCGCAGCTGCGGCGCCAGCAGCCAGCCGACGCCCGACGCCTTCGTCGGACGACGATTGGGAGTCTTTCTGACGGAGGGATCCGTCAACGCAGCACATGCAGTAAAGCTACCCCCCTATTTACGGCCTGGCGGCAAGAATGCCGCCGGGACGACTACCGGAATATACGGAAATGTTTAGCAATCTGAAGGTGCGCACGGGCTTGATGCTTGCCCAGTTGGCCGTGGCTTTGGCCGCGCTGGTGTCCATCGTCCTGGGCTGGAACAGCATGCGAGCCAACTCCGAGGCGATCAACGCCTTGGACAGTTTGAGCGTTCAGCAGGCCAATCTGATCAAGGACGCATACACGCAGATGCTGCGTGCCACGATACGCGCCGACATTGCCGCTGCGCAGCGGGCCACGGGCGACGCCAGCGGCGCCAGCGAGAACACGCGCACGGTGCAGCAATTGGTTGCGGATGCCAAGAAGAAGATGGAGACCTTCAAGACCATTCCAAAGACCACGGCAGTCGGCAAGAGCGCCGAAGGCGACCTCATTTCGTCGTTCAACGGCTTTGCCGACGCGCTGCAAGCCATGATGTCGGCCTTGGACAAGGGCGATTCGGCAGCCTACCTGGATCTGAAGAACACCCGGGCGGGCGCCGCGAGCGGGGCATTTTCGAAGCAATTGACCGAATTCGCCAAGGACATTACCTCTTATAGCGAAGAGATGGTGTCGTCGTCGCGCTCGCAGGCGGCGACGATGGCCATTGTGTACGTCGTGCTGGCCGTGCTGATCGTAGCCGTATGGCTGGGCGCTTTCCTGTTCATGAACCGCGTGGTCCTGCGCCCCTTGCGCGCCGTCAGCGACAGTTTCGACAAGATCGCCGGCGGTGACCTGACCGTCCGCGTGGACGTGGCCTCGACCAACGAGATCGGCACGCTGATGGCGGCGGTCAAGCGCATGCAGGAAAGCCTGACGCGCACCGTGGCGTCGGTACGCCGCGGGGTGGACGAGATCAACGTGGGCTCGCGCGAGATTTCCGCAGGCAATACGGACCTGTCCAGCCGTACGGAAGAACAGGCGGCTTCGCTGGAGGAAACCGCGGCATCGATGGAGCAACTGGCTTCGACCGTGAAGCAGAACGCGGACAATGCGCGCCAGGCTAACCAATTGGCAGCCAGCGCCTCCGACGTGGCCGAGCGCGGCGGTTCGGCGGTGTCGGAAGTGGTCAACACCATGCAGGAAATTTCGGCCAGCTCGCGCAAGATTTCCGAGATCGTGTCGGTGATCGACGGCATCGCCTTCCAGACCAACATCCTGGCGCTGAACGCCGCGGTGGAAGCAGCACGCGCAGGCGAGCAGGGCAAGGGCTTTGCGGTGGTGGCGGGCGAAGTCCGTTCGCTGGCGCAGCGCAGCGCCCAGGCTGCCAAGGAAATCAAGGGTCTGATCGAGGATTCGGTGACCAAGGTTGGCGCGGGTTCGCAGCAGGTGGAACGCGCTGGCGCGACGATGCAGGAGATCGTGGCCTCGGTGAAGCGGGTGACCGACATCATGGGCGAGATCTCGGCGGCGTCTGAAGAGCAATCCAGCGGCATCGACCAGGTGAACCGCGCGGTGTCGCAGATGGATGAGGTGACGCAGCAGAACGCGGCGCTGGTGGAAGAGGCGGCCGCAGCCGCGGGATCGCTGCAGGAGCAGGCGGAGCGCCTGGCCGAAGCGGTGGCCGTGTTCAAGATCAACGCGGGCGAAGTGATCGAAGTCCCGGCGCACCAGTTGGCCGGCCAGCGCCGCGCGCCGCGCATGCCTGCCCCGGTCGCTCCCGCGGCTCCCGCAGCGCAGGTGGAGTCGCTCGCCCCGGAGGCCAAGGCAGTTCCAGCGGCACGTTTGACGCATTCCGCGCGGGCCAAGCCGGCCGCAGCCGAAGGGGCGACTGCGGCAAGGCCGCTGCGCCGTCCCGCAGTACGTCCGGCGGCCGCGTCGGAGGTAAAGCCCTCGACGGCGCCGAGCCGCCGGGCTGCGCCAGCGGATGACGATTGGGAATCTTTCTGACACCGGCCTGGCCGGTAAATGGGTAGGGTATGCGAGGCTATATACATCTTTTGGCGGCGGCCGCGATAGCGGTGTTTCTGGCCGGCTGCGCGGCGACGGGGCATAACTTCGACCCGGGCAAGCTGTCGATGCTGACGCCGGGGCAGACGACGCTGGAAGAAGCATCGCGCACGCTCACCGCCCCGCCCGACAAGCTCTATAAGCAGACCGACGGCACGCTGCTCGCGCTCTGGGCCTTCAAAATCACCTTCGTCGCGGACGGCTTGTACAGCCGCAAGGAAGCGCTGTTGCAGTTCGGCCCGGACGGCCGGCTGCTGCGCCTCGTCGACAGCACCAATATCTTGCTGGAACCTTGGGAACGCCAGAAGCTGCTGGGACCCGCGCCTATGCCTGACCTGCGTCAGGACGTGGCGCCATCCACCGTGGCGCCCGAGGTGCAGACCATCTACATCCCGGGTCCGGGTGAACCGACCGGGTTGCAGCCTCAGGGCAAATAGCGCCCTGTAGTCCAGCGGGGAGCATCGCGGCGCGCGCCGCGATGTACGTCGCCCGAAGTGCATGCCTCGTGTAACAAGGCATGTCGATCGGGTGGTTTTTCATTTGGTCAGAGTAGTTCCTGAGGGATGGGGAAATAATATGGAAGCGAGTCTCGAATCCGGTGCGAAATCCGGCAAGGTCGGCAAGAAGAAGGCCGCGCGCGCGCCCAAGGTGAAGCGCAAGCTGCGGTTGCGCGATGCCCGCGTCGGCACCATGTTGCTGTGGGTCATGGCGTTCTTCGCCGTGTTGATCGCGGCGGTGGGCGGTCTGGCCGCGTACTTCCTGCAGAGCAACTATGAGTCGATCCGCGAGGTCAATGCCTTGACCGAGCGTTCCAAGCAGGTCGAAGTGATCAACAGCGACATGCTGCGCGCGCGGGTTGCCCTGATGGTTGCCGCGCGCCACCTGCAGGAATCCGGCTGGGGCAGCGGAGAGAACTCGGCCCGCGACGCCGCAGCAGCCTTGAAGGGCGCCACGGACCTGTTGACCGGCGTGCGCAGCCGCTTCGCCGATTTCCAGAAGAACATGCTGCAGGATGACACCGGCCGCCAGCTGTCGATGAACCTGGTGCGCCGCTACCGTTCGTACATCGACGACGGCGTGGACACCATGGTCGAGGCCCTGCGCAGCGAAGACTATTCCACCTTCTATATGGTGAACAACGAGTACGGCACGCCCCGCAGCGCCGCCTTCATCGAGGCGCTCAGCGAGTTCGGCAAGTACATCGGCGACCAACAGCAAGCCACGATCGACGAGGCCGAAGCCAATTTCAACCTCGCCATGGTGGCAGTGGGCGTGGCCGTCGGCCTGGCGGTGCTGCTGATGATTCTGGCCCGCATCGTGTTCGGCCGCCTGGTGGTGCGCCCCTTGGTGGAGGCAGGTCAGCATTTCGACAAGATTGCCGCCGGAGATCTGACCAGCCGCGTGGAAGTGCGTTCGCACAATGAGATCGGCCAGCTGTTCGCCGCACTCAAGCGCATGCAGGAAAGCTTGACCCGCACCGTGTCGGTAGTGCGCCGCGGCGTCGACGAGATTACGGTGGGTTCGCGTGAGATCTCTGCTGGTAACACCGACCTGTCCAGCCGCACGGAAGAACAGGCCGCCTCGCTGGAGGAAACTGCAGCCTCGATGGAAGAACTGGCTTCGACCGTGAAGCAGAACGCCGACAATGCGCGCCAGGCCAATCAGCTGGCGGCCAGCGCTTCGGACGTGGCCGAGCGCGGCGGTTCGGCGGTGTCGGAAGTGGTCAGCACGATGCAAGGCATTTCGGCCAGCTCGCGCAAGATCTCCGAGATCGTGTCGGTGATTGACGGCATCGCCTTCCAGACCAACATCCTGGCGCTGAACGCCGCGGTGGAAGCGGCGCGCGCAGGCGAGCAGGGCAAGGGCTTTGCGGTGGTGGCGGGCGAAGTCCGTTCGCTGGCGCAGCGCAGCGCCCAGGCGGCCAAGGAAATCAAGGGTCTGATCGAGGACTCCGTGACCAAGGTCGGTGCGGGTTCACAGCAGGTGGAACGCGCTGGCGCGACGATGCAGGAAATCGTGGCCTCGGTGAAGCGGGTGACGGACATCATGGGCGAGATCTCGGCGGCGTCGGAAGAGCAATCCAGCGGCATCGACCAGGTGAACCGCGCGGTGTCGCAGATGGACGAGGTGACGCAGCAGAACGCGGCGCTGGTGGAAGAGGCGGCCGCAGCCGCGGGTTCGCTGCA
>NZ_JCBAMT010000077.1:0-33370 GCF_059760445.1 Achromobacter sp. D7-1
CGGCAATACGCCGCGGCCCTTCGTTTCGTCTGATACTTCCTGAGCGCACCGTTGCGAGGCGCGCCCGGTCCGGGATCAGCTATCCAGCTTCTGCTTCAACAGATCATTCACCTGCTGCGGGTTGGCCTTGCCGCGGGCGGCCTTCATGATCTGGCCCACCAGCGAGTTGAACGCCTTCTGCTTGCCGGCCCGGTACTCTTCCACGATGGCCGGATTGGCGGCCAGCACCTCGTCGATCATGGCGCCGATGGCGCCGGTGTCGCTGATCTGCTTGAGGCCGCGGGCGTCGATGATGGCATCGGCCTGGCCGCCGTTTTCGCCGGCCCACATGGCGCCGAAGACTTCGCGGGCGATCTTGTTGGAGATGGTGCCGTCGATGATGCGGCCGATCAGGGCAGCCAGCGCCGGCGCCTGCACCGGGGAGTCGGCGATGCTCTTTTCGTCCTTGTTCAGGGCGGCGGAGACTTCACCCATGACCCAGTTGGCGGCCAGCTTGGCCTGGCCGGCCGGCAGCGCGTGCGCCACGGCCTCGAAGTAGGCGGCGAGGTCGCGGCTGACGGTCAGCTGGGCGGCGTCGTAGGCGGGCAGGCCGTACTCGGATTCGAAGCGCGCGCGCTGGGCGGCCGGCAGTTCGGGCATGGCGGCGCGGACCTCGTCGACCCAGGCGCTGGAAATCACCAGCGTGGGCAGGTCGGGGTCGGGGAAGTAGCGGTAGTCGTGCGCGTCTTCCTTGCTGCGCATGCTGCGCGTTTCGTCGCGGTCAGCGTCGTACAGGCGGGTTTCCTGGACCACCGTGCCGCCGTCTTCGATCAGCTCGATCTGGCGCCGCGCTTCATAGACGATGGCGCGTTCCAGGAAGCGGAACGAGTTGACGTTCTTGATCTCGGTGCGGGTGCCGAATTCCTTTTGGCCCACCGGTCGCACGGACACGTTGGCGTCGCAGCGGAACGAGCCTTCCTGCATGTTGCCGTCGCAGATGCCCAGCCACACGACCAGGCTGTGCAGGGCGCGGGCATAGGACACGGCCTCGGCGGCCGAGCGCATTTCCGGCTCCGTCACGATTTCCAGCAGCGGCGTGCCGGCGCGGTTCAGGTCGATGCCGCTGGCGGGCGCGCCGTTGGCCAGGTTGAAGTCGTCGTGCAGGGACTTGCCGGCGTCTTCTTCCAGGTGGGCGCGCGTCAGGTTGACGGTTTTCTCTTCCTCGCCCACGAAGAACGACAGCGAACCGCCCACCACCACCGGCAGCTCGTACTGGCTGATCTGGTAGCCCTTGGGCAGGTCGGGGTAGAAGTAGTTCTTGCGCGCGAACACCGAGCGAGGCGCGATGGTGGCGCCCACGGCCAGGCCGAAGCGGATGGCGCGTTCGGCGGCGCCGCGGTTCATGACCGGCAGGCTGCCCGGCAGGGCCAGATCGACCACGTTGGCGTGGGTATTGGGTGCGGCGCCGAATTCGGTGCTGCTACCCGAAAAAATCTTGGAGTCCGTGGAAAGCTGGGTATGCGTTTCCAGGCCGATGACGATTTCCCAGTTCATGTTGTCAGCCTTGCTGGACCGGGGCACGCGTGTGCCAGTCCGTCACTTGTTGGTAGCGGTCGGCGATGGCCAGCAGGCGGCCTTCGTCGAAGTAGTTGCCGATGATCTGCAGGCCTACCGGTCGCTGGTTGCCAGCGCCACCGAAACCGCAGGGGATCGACATCGCAGGCAGCCCGGCCAGGCTCACGCCCAGGGTGTAGACGTCCGCCAGCCAGTCGGCGGTGGGATCGTCGCGGTTGTCGCCGATGTTCTTGGCCACGGTGGGCGTCACCGGACCCATGATCACGTCGCACTGGTCCGCATAGGCGCGCTGGAAGTCCTGCGCGATCAGGCGGCGCAGACGCTGTGCCTGCAGGTAGTAGGCGTCGTAGTAGCCGTGGGACAGCACGTAGGTGCCGATCAGGATGCGGCGCTTGACCTCGTCGCCGAAGCCTTCGGCGCGCGAGCGGCTGATCATTTCGTTCAGGTCGCCGTACTGGGCGGCGCGGTGGCCGTAGCGCACGCCGTCGTAGCGCGCCAGGTTGCTGGAGGCTTCGGCGGGGGCGATGACGTAATAGGCGGGAATGGCCAGCTCGGTGCGCGGCAGCGACACCGGCACGCGCACGGCGCCCAGCGCCTCGAATTGGGCCAGCGCGGCTTCGACCGCGGCGGCCACGTCAGGCGCCAGGCCGGCGCCGAAGTATTCGGCGGGCACGCCGATGCGCAAGCCCTTCAACGGCTGGCTGCCGGCGGCGTCAAAACGGCCCTGGGCCGCCTCGAAGTCGCGCCGGACGCGGCCGGGCTCGTTGGTGGCGGCGTCGCATTTTTCCAGGCTGGTGGCGTCGCGCGGGTCGAAGCCGCTGATGACGTCCAGCAGTTCGAGCAGGTCGCGGGCGCTTTCGGCCAGCGGGCCGGCCTGGTCCAGGCTGGAGCCGAAGGCCACCATGCCGTAGCGGGACACGGTGCCGTAGGTGGGCTTGATGCCGCTGACGCCGCACAAGGCGGCGGGCTGGCGCACCGAGCCGCCGGTGTCGGTGCCGGTGGCGGCGGCCACCAGGCGGGCGGCCACGGCGGCGGCCGAACCGCCCGAGGAGCCGCCAGGCACGGCGGCGTGGTCCCAGGGGTTCTTCACGGCGCCGTAGGCGGAATTCTCGTTGCCGGAACCCATGGCGAATTCGTCGCAGTTCAGCTTGCCGAGCGACACGGCGCCGGCCTCGCCCAGGCGCTCTACGACGGTGGCGTCGAACGGGCTGACATAGCCCTCGAGCATCTTGCTGCCGGCGGTGGTGCGCCAGCCGCGGGTGACGAAGGCGTCCTTGTGGGCGATCGGGATGCCGGCCAGCGGGCCGGCCGAGCCGGCAGCCAGGGCGGCGTCGGCGGCGCGGGCCTGGGCCAGCGTCAATTCGGCGTCAATATGTAAAAAGCAATTCAGGCCGCTGGCCGTTTCGGCGGCCGCCAAGGCGCTTTGGGCGAGCTCGACGGCGCTGACCTGGCGTTGCGCAAGGGCCGCGCGCAGGGCGGCGATCCCCTTGAATTGGGTGTGCAGAGCGGGTTTCGTCATGACTTAATCCAGGACCTTGGGAACCAGGAACAGGCCTTCCTGGGCGTCGGGGGCGTTGGCCAGCAGCTCTTCGCGGCGGGCCTCCGAGCTGGGTTCGGTCACGGCATCTCCACGCAGGCGCAGCACGATGTCTTCGTGGGCGGACAGCGGGTGGGCCAGGGGTTCGACCCCCTGGGTGTCGACGGACTGGAGCCGTTCGATCAGGTGAAGGATGCCGTTGAGTTCGGCCTGCGCGAGGGTGCGCTGGTCGGGGGTCAGTTCGATTCTGGCCAGCCGGGCAATGCGGGCCACATCTGTGTCATTGAGCGCCATGGGGGATTGCAAATCGATAAGCGAAGGCCGAGGGGCGGGAGAGGGCAGTATGCATACGCCGAACCCGTTACAAAGCTTGAATAGCCTGCATTTATGCGCTATTTCCGGGGAAATTATAAGTTATGATTCACGGTTTAATCGCCGTGATGACAGGCGGACCCGTTGTTTTACGGGCCCTACGCCCCGCGGCATGTACCTCATTCCCCCCAGAATTTAGCTGAGCTCCCATGTTCGGATTCCTGCGCAGTTATTTTTCCAGCGATATGGCGATCGACCTCGGTACCGCCAATACGCTGATTTACGTCCGCGGCAAGGGCATCGTGCTCGATGAACCGTCCGTGGTCGCAATCCGTCATGAAGGCGGTCCCCACGGCAAGAAGATCATCCAGGCCGTCGGGCACGAAGCCAAGCAGATGCTTGGCCGCGTTCCCGGCAATATAGAGGCCATCCGGCCCATGAAGGACGGCGTCATCGCCGACTTCACGGTCACCGAGCAGATGCTCAAGCAGTTCATCCGCATGGTGCACCCGCGCAACATGCTGGCGCCCAGCCCGCGCATCATCGTTTGCGTGCCCTGCGGCTCCACCCAGGTTGAACGCCGCGCCATCCGTGAATCGGCCCTGGGCGCGGGCGCGTCCCACGTCTTCCTGATCGAAGAACCCATGGCCGCGGCCATCGGCGCCGGCCTGGCCGTGTCCGACGCCAGCGGCTCCATGGTCGTCGACATCGGCGGCGGCACCACCGAAGTGGCGGTCATCTCGCTGGGCGGCATGGTCTACAAGGGCTCGGTGCGCGTCGGCGGCGACAAGTTCGACGAAGCCATCGTCAACTATATCCGCCGCAACTACGGCATGCTGATCGGCGAGCCCACCGCCGAACTGATCAAGAAGGAAATCGGCTCGGCGTTCCCGGGTTCCGAAGTCCGCGAGATCGAGGTCAAGGGCCGTAACCTGGCCGAAGGCGTGCCGCGCAGCTTCACGGTCTCGTCCAACGAGATCCTGGAATCGCTGACGGATCCGCTGAACCAGATCGTTTCCGCCGTCAAGATCGCGCTGGAACAGACTCCGCCCGAACTGGGCGCCGACATCACCGACAAGGGCATCGCCCTGACCGGCGGCGGCGCGCTGCTGCGCGACCTGGACCGCCTGCTGCAGGAAGAGACCGGCCTGCCCGTCGTGGTCGCGGACGATCCGCTGACCTGCGTCGTGCGCGGTTGCGGCGAGGCGCTGGAACACCTTGAGAAACTGGGCGCCATCTTCATCAACGACTAATTTTGCCCGCCAGCCCGGAGCCCCGCTTTTTCACGGCTCCGGCCGCTGCCGGAGCGACGGACGCGGGCGTCCGGGCTGAGATTCATGCAACGACAAGGGACTCCTCCCCTATTCAGGCGCGGCCCACCCGCGGAGGTGCGGCTGGTCGTTCTGGTCGTCCTTGCTCTGGCCCTGATCGTCATGGATTCGCAATGGCGCATGCTGGAACCGGCGCGCCGGACGATATCCGTGGCGCTGTACCCCTTCCAGCGCGCCGTCATGGCGCCGCGCGACCTCGTCCAGCAAGTGAACGAATGGGTCAACGCGGCCAATCTCATCCGTAGCGAAAACGAAGCCCTGCAACGCCAGCGCATCGAGCTGGCCCAGGTGACCACGCATGGCGCCCAACTGGCCGCGGAAAATTCGCAGTTGCGCCGGCTGCTGGGCGTGACCGACACCGTGGCGCAATCCGCGGTGGTGGTCGAGGTCATGTACGAACCCACCAACGCGTTCACGCAGCGCCTGGTGTTCAACAAGGGCAGCAAGGCTGGCCTGGCCCCGGGCATGCCGGTGATCGACGAAGGTGGCGTGGTCGGACAGATCGTGCGCGTCACGCCGATGACCGCCGAGGCGGCGCTGGTCACCGACGAGCAGGTCTCCATTCCCGTGCAGCTACTGCGCAATGGCCTGCGCCTGATCGCGTTCGGCGGCAACTCGCCCGGCAAGATGGAAGTCCGTTACCTTGCCGCCAATGCCGACATCAAGGAAGGCGATACTATCGTTACCAGCGGCGTCGGCGGCCTGTTCCCGGCCGGCCTGCCGGTGGCCAAGGTGACCTCGGTCGAACGCGATACCGCCTCCGGCTTTGCGCGCGCCGTGTGCGAACCGCTGGCCCATCCCGAACGCTACCGCCACTTCCTGGTTCTGCAGGTCGATGTGGAACGCGCCGAGTCCAACCGTCAGGAGGTCGATTCCGGTGGATCGGACTAAGCAATCCTCGGGGCAGGCCACGCGCCGCCTCGGCACCCCCAGCAATGTGCAGCCCGACCGGCTCTCCGGCCCCGCGCATGGCGTGTTCGTCTGGGCCACGGTGCTGGTGGCGTGGCTGGTGTCGCTGCTGCCGTGGCGCCTGTGGCAGGGCGCGCCCGACATTCTGCTGCTGATCATCGCCTTCTGGTGCGTGCACGAGCCGCGCCGTATCGGCCTGTTCACCGCGTTCTTCTTCGGCCTGCTGATGGACGTGCACGATGCCGGCCTGCTGGGCGAACACGCGCTGTCGTACACGCTGGTCGCATACGGCGCCGTGGTGCTGCACCGCCGGCTGCAGCGGTTCGACCTCTGGAGCCAGGCCATGCATATGCTGCCTGTGTTCTTCATCGCCCGCTTCGTGACCCAGATCATCCATGCGTGGCTGGCCGGCAAATGGCCGGGCTGGGATTGGGGCATCAGCGTGCTCCTGACCGCCGCCCTGTGGCCGCTGGCGGGCTGGGTTCTGCACTTGCCGCAGCGCGGTGTCGACGACGCCGAATCTTCCTCCGCCTGACGGCGGCGCCGCGTCATGTTCGAGTTCAAGAAAACCGGCCAGCAGCAGAAGCAGCGTTTCCGCCTGCGCGCCTGGGTGGGCGGGCTGTTCGCGCTGGCCTGCTTCGGTGTGCTGATCGGCCGGTTCTGGTACCTGCAGGTCGACCGCTACGAAGGCCTGTCCGAGCGCGCCGACCGCAACCGCATCGCGGTCGTACCGATTCCACCGCGGCGCGGCGAGATCCTGGACCGCAATGGCGAGGTGCTGGCGCGCAACTACCGTACATACACGCTCGAGGTCGTGCCGGCGCAGGCGGGCAATCTCAACGAACTGTTCCAGCGGCTGACCGAAGTCGTGTACATCAGCCCGACCGACCAGCGCCGTTTCAAGCGGCGCGCCGCCGAGTCCAGCCGCTACGCCAGCCTGCAGTTGCGCAACAATCTCAACGAAACCGAGGCCGCCTGGTTTGCGGCGCATTCCTTCCAGTTTCCCGGCGTGGAACTGCGCGCTCGCTGGGTGCGCGAGTATCCACAGGGCGCATCGGCGGGTCACGTGGTCGGCTATATCGGCCGCATCGCGGAGGGCGACAACGAAGAGCTGGAGCGCGCCGGCCAGTTGGGCAACTACCGCGGCACCGATGTCATCGGCAAGAAGGGCATCGAGAAGACCTGGGAAGAGCAACTGCACGGCCGCACCGGCCTGGAAGAGGTCGAAGTGACCGCGGGCGGCCGGCCCATGCGCACGCTGCGCCGGATCGATCCCGTGCCTGGCTCCGACATCATGCTGTCCATCGACCTGGGCCTGCAGAAGGTGGCCGAAGCGGCTTTCGAGGGGCAGCGCGGGGCGCTGGTCGCCATCGATCCCGATACCGGCGAGGTGCTGGCCTTCGTCTCGCAGCCTTCGTTCGACCCCAACCTGTTCGTGGACGGCATCGACGTGGACAACTGGCGCATGCTGAACGAATCGCCGGACCATCCGCTGATCAACCGGCCGCTGTACGGCACCTATCCCATCGGTTCGACCTACAAGCCTTTCGTGGCCCTGGCCGCGCTGGAACTGGGCAAGCGCCGCGCCACCGATCGCATCTCCGACCCCGGCTACTACGAATTCGGCGGCCAGAAATTCCGCAACGCCGGCGGCGCGGCCTACGGCATGACGGACATGCACAAGGCCATCGTGGTGTCGTCCGACACCTACTTCTATTCCTTGGGCCCCGAGATCGGCGTGAACGCGCTGCACGATTTCACCAAGCAATTCGGCTTTGGCCAGATCACGGGCATCGACCTGGAAGGTGAAAAGCGCGGCGTGCTGCCCTCGACCGACTGGAAGCGCTCGGCCTACAAGGACAAGGAGCGCCAGCGCTGGTATGCGGGCGAGACGATTTCCGTGGCGGTGGGGCAGGGCTACAACGCCTTCACGCTGCTGCAGCTGGCGCAAGGCACGTCCACGTTGGCCAACAACGGCCTGTACCGCCGCCCGCACCTGGTGCACGCGGTGCGCGATCCGCGCAGCGGCGTGGCCAAGCCCACCGAGTCCGCGCCCGATTACCGCATTCCTCTCAAGCAGGCCAACGTGGATGTGATCAAGAACGCCATGGCGGACGTGGTGCGGGCCGGCACGGCGCGGCGCGCGTTCGCCAACACGCCTTACCAGGCGGCCGGCAAGACCGGCACCGCGCAAGTGTTCAGCCTGCGCGGCGGCCATTACCGCGCCAGCGCCATCGACGAACGCCTGCGCGACCACGCGCTGTTCATGGGTTTTGCGCCGCTTGAGCACCCCCGCATCGCGGTGGCGCTGATCGTCGAGAACGCCGGTTGGGGCGCCAGCGTCGCCGCGCCGGTCGCCCGCAAGGTGTTCGACTACTGGCTGGCCAAGGACCGCCAGGACAAGATCGTGCGGCCCGACCGCGCCGACCCCTTGGCCTCGGTCGAGGAAATCGCTTCCGACGTGGTGCGCCGATAATGAAACGCCTGGGCCTTATCCTGCTACGCGTGTTCACGGCCTTCGATTGGCCGCTGTTGGCGATCCTGCTGATGTTCGCCGCGCTCGGCATGACGGTGATGCATTCGGCGGTGGGCGGCACCGACTGGCGCTTCGCCGAACAGTCGCGCAATTTCGTCATCGCCTTTTTTGCGATGTGGGTCATGGCGCTGATTCCGCCGAAGTGGCTGATGAAGCTGGCCTTGCCCTTCTATGTGGTGGGCGTGGTGCTGCTGCTGGGCGTGGAGTTCTTCGGCGAAACCAGCAAGGGCGCGACCCGCTGGCTGAACCTGGGCGTGACCCGCATCCAGCCTTCCGAGATGATGAAGATCGGCGTGCCGATGATGCTGGCCTGGTACTTCCAGCGCCACGAGGGCGCGGTCCGCATCCGCGACTTCCTGGCCGCTGCCGCCATGCTGGCCGCGCCTTTCGGCCTGATCGTGCTGCAGCCCGACCTGGGTACGGCGCTGCTGGTGTTCGGCGCCGGTTTCTTCGTGATCTACTTCGCGGGCCTGTCGTTCAAGCTGCTGGTGCCAGTGATGCTGGCCGGCATCATCGCCATCGGCACGCTGGTCTACTACGAGGACCAGCTCTGCGAGCCCGAGGTGGACTGGGTGGTGCTGCACGACTACCAGAAGCATCGCGTGTGTACGCTGCTCAATCCCAGCTCCGATCCGCTGGGCAAGGGCTTCCATACGATCCAGTCGATGATCGCGGTGGGCTCGGGCGGGGTCTACGGCAAGGGCTACATGAAGGGCACGCAGACGCACCTGGATTTCATCCCGGAGCGCACTACCGACTTCATCTTCGCCGTGTACGCCGAGGAATTCGGACTGTACGGCGGGATTGCCATCCTGGTGCTTTACGGCTTGATGATGGCGCGCGGGCTGACGATCGCGTCGCGGGCGTCGTCGCAGTTCGGCAGGCTGCTTGTCGGAGCGCTGACGATGATGCTGTTCATCTATGTATTCGTGAACGTGGGGATGGTGACGGGGATTCTGCCGGTGGTGGGGGTGCCGTTGCCGTTCATGAGCTATGGGGGGACGGCTTTGTTCACCATGGGGATTGCGTTTGGGATCATGATGAGTATTAGTCGGCATCGGTCGGTTAAGACTTGATCGGATCTTGGGTTTTTATCGGGCGGGCGATGTCTTCGTAGGTCGCCCGTCGTCGCGGGCGGCGTGGCGGCTCGCGCCCACGATTGCGGTCCGGAGCGTTCGCTCCGGACTTCCCCGTCGTCATCCTCGTCCTCGCCTTCGGCGACTCCTTCGGATTCCCTCGGGCGCATCGAGGTTGCGAGCCTCCACGCCGCCCGCGACGACGGGCTACGTGCGTCTTGGTTCGCTGCGCCGCTAGAGTTGTGGTTGGTGGCGGGTCTTGCGTGGCCCGTTGAATTCGGCCGTGCGGACGGCCGAATTCAACATACGCGGTTGGGGGCGTCGTAGCGGCGGTCGCTTTCGCGCCATTTAATGATGACCCGTGTTTGATGCGCGCGCAGCGTCATTCTTGACCGCAAGACACCGTGGAAGCCTCGGAAGGCCGCCCGCGCGGCCGGCCCGAGGCGAGCCCCGCAAGATCCTCCGCCATACCCCCACCCGTTGCCAGAACGCCAAGCACACCGCTCGCCCCAGCTGACTTCAGATTGCAGCTGAACGAGCCCGTCGCGTCGGTGGCCCGCCATGCGCGGGGCGTCGATAAGCCCGACGGAATCCGTAGGGAAGGCCGAAGGCCTGGACGAAGATGACGAAGGGGGGGGCGCCGAGGCAAGTCCGGAGCGAAGGCTCCGGACCGCAATCGTTGCCCCGCGCATGGCGGGCCGCCGACGCGACGGGCGTCTTAAGAACCAACGACGCCTGCAAGCAAGCGCTACCCGCAAGAACAGCCTGCAACCTCAAGCAGGCAACGCCTCAGGCACCCCAAGGTCGACGGCCAGCTTGGTCAAGCCATCCCAGATCCGGCTGTCGAACGTCAACGCATCCTCGTTCAACGCCCGATTGCGGGCTTCATACTCGCCCGGGTACTGCACGGCCTCGACGCCCGGTTGCGGCTTGCAGGCGTGCAGATAGTCGATGAACGCGCCCACCTCCATCGACCGCCAGTCCGTATTGAAGTCCACCTGCGGGTCCAACAGCAGCGCGAACATATTGTTCGTCGCCACCCCGTTGCGCGGATGCTCGGGCTGGATCGTGCCGCCGCCCGACAGCACGCCGGCCAGCAGCTCGGCCACCAGGCCCAGCGCGTAGCCCTTGTGGCCGCCGAATGGCAGCAGGGCGCCCGGCGGGTCGGTGAACAGCGCATTGGGATCGGTGGTCGGGTTGCCCTGGGCATCGATCAGCGATCCCGCAGGCGCTTCCTCGCCCTTGGCCGCCAGCACCCGCGCCTTGTTGACGGCGATGGAACTGGTGGCCATGTCCACGATGAACGGCGGACGGCCGCCAGGCAGCGGGCCGGCGAAGCACAGCGGGTTGGTGGTCAGGCAAGCCTGCGCGCCACCGAAAGGCGCTACGGTCGGCGAGCGGTTGATCACGTTGGTGAAGGCCAGCAGGATCAGGCCCTTGGCCGCCACCATTTCGCCATAGTGGCCCATGCGGCCCAGGTGATGGCTGTGCCGCAGGGTCAGGATGCACTGGCCGTGTTCCTGCGTGCGCTCGATGGCCTTCTCGATGACGACCTTGCCGACATATTGGCCCAGCCCGTGGTGGCCATCGTAGGCCAGCATCGCGCCGCGGTCGTTGACCAGTTCGGGCCGGCCGTCGGCCTGGGCCAGGCCTTCGGACAGCACGCGCCGGTAGTTGGTCAGGATGGACAGGCCGTGGCTGGTGTAGCCCACCCGGTCGGACTCGACCAGGTGCTCGGCCACGTCGCGCGCGATGTCCTCGGGAACGCCTTGGGCCATCAGCACGCGGCGGCCGTATTCATTGGCTTGGGCGATCGAAATCTTCATGATGCGGCCTCCTTACAGCCAGCCCAGCCAGCGCCAGTAGGTCATGCCCATCAGCAGCATCAGCAGGTAGCCGACGATGGTGACGATGATGCCAACCTTGGCGAACTGCTTGGCGTTGAAGGTTTCCGTACCCAGGCACACCATGTTCTGCGGCGCGTTGATGGGCAGGATGAAGCCGTA
The DNA here is from genome assembly GCF_059760445.1 of Achromobacter sp. D7-1. NCBI lineage: Bacteria > Pseudomonadati > Pseudomonadota > Betaproteobacteria > Burkholderiales > Alcaligenaceae > Achromobacter > Achromobacter sp. D7-1. The sequence continues at coordinate 11,262 of NZ_JCBAMT010000077.1, forward strand.
GCTGACCACGAAGCCCAGCAGCATCGTCATACCCAGGCGGCTGAAGTCGCCCGGCAGCGTGGCCAGCACCGAGATCAGGATCGGCAGCATGGCCGAGGTCAGCGCGGTGGCGCTGGCGAAACCCAGGTGGATGACGATGAGGAAGGCAGCCAGGATCGCGAAGATGGCCAGCGGTCCCAGGTGGTCCAGGCCGGTGTGCGCCACCACCTGGTTGCCCAGCCATTGGCCGGCCTGGGTCGTCAGCAGGGCGGTGCCCAGGCTGATGCCGACGCCGAACACGATCACGGTGCCCCATGGGATGCGCGATTGCACGTCTTTCCAGGTCATCACGCCAAAGCGCGGCAGCAGCAGCAGGACCAGGCCGAAGTAGGTGGTGGAGGTGGTATCGAACTTGTGCAGCTTGCCTTCAGTCGACCAGAACAGCAGCAGCATGAGCGACACGGCCATCAGGCGCTTCTGCGCGCCGGTCATGGGACCCAGTTCAAGCAGCGACTTCTCGACGGCTTCCTTGCCTCCCGCGATGCTGTCGCTTTCCGGCGGCAGCAGCTTGAGCACGACGAAGATCAGCACGGCCGACATGATCAGCGACCAGGGCGCGCCGGCGATCAGCCAGTCCGACCACGCCACGCGTTCGCCCAGCATCTTTTCCATGAAGCCGACGGTCAGCAGGTTCTGCGCGGCGGCGGTCTGGATGCCGACGTTCCAGATGCTGGTGGCTTGGGCCACGATGATCATGATGCCGGCGGCGATGTTGGAGCGCTTGTCCACGCCGAAGGCCGCGATGACGCCCATCATGATGGGCACCACGGCCGCGCTGCGCGCGGTGGCGCTGGGCACGACCAGGCTCAGCACGATGGTCACGGCGATACATCCGATCAGGATGCGGCGCGTGCTGGTGCCCACCCTGGCCAGGGTCACCAGCGCGATGCGCCGGTCCAGCCCGGTGAAGGTCATGGCCGCGGCAATGAACAAGGCGCCGGTGACCAGCGCCAGCGCCGAGTTCGAGAAGCCTGCCAGCGCCATGCTGATCGCGGCCGAGGTGCCATAGATGACTTGAGGGTCTTTGATTGTCGGAGCCGTGCCCAGCAGGAAGGCCATCAGCGTCGTGATCATGATCGCGCTGGCTTCGTAGGACACGGCTTCGGTAATCCAGACCACCACTGCGAATGCCAGGATGGCGAGCATCCGGTGGCCCGCGACCGGCAGGTCGGCGGGTAGCGGCATCATCAGCACGCCGATCATCACGAGGACGCCGGCGACGAGTCCGATTGGAATTTTGGTTTTCTTTGGGGCTTGCGAGGCAGGGACGGCGGCTTGCGCGGTCATATCCATCTCCGGTTGAGGTCAAACTGCCGACACACCGCCCCGCGAGACAACGGGATAGGTCAAATCGGTGTGTCGACGCTACAGCATGATCGTGACGGCATTGCGGAAAACCCGTATTGATACAGATCAAGCCTGTGGAGATTTGGGCTTGTCGAAAACCTCTGACGGGCATTATGCTCGTCGCCCCGCGCCGCGGGCAAGCGAAGATTGTTGCGTAGAACAACGCTAATCGGCGATGAAGCAGGCAAACAGGGGATCAATTAGATCGTGCCACGATGCTAATCGGCACTGTGGCCGGATCACCCGGCCGGCTGCTCAACCCAGTGCCAGCCGCAGCTGTTCATCCAGATGCAGGGTGGGCGCGACGCGCCAGCCGCTCTGCGCATAACGCAGCCAGCGGCCCAGCACCAGGTGCGTCAGCAGGCTGGCATGCGCCGCCACATTCGCCTGCGGCGGCAGGCCGCCATCGGTGACGGCGATGCGCAGCGACTGCTTCAACGACGCCTCGATGCGGTCGTTGATGTGGTTGATGCGTTCCTGCAGGCGGTTGTCTTCCGTGACCAGCGCGTCGCCGGTCAGCACGCGCGTCATGCCCTTGTTGCGTTCCGAGAAGGTCAGCAGCATGGAGACGGTCTGGTGCGCCTGGGTCAGGCCATGGGGTTCGGCGATGGCGATCTGGTTCACCAGCGTGAAGATGCTGGTTTCGATGAATTCGATCAGCCCTTCGAACATCTGCGCCTTGCTGGCGAAGTGCCGGTACAGCGCGGCTTCAGAGACTTCCAGGCGCGCGGCAAGCGCGGCCGTGGTGATGCGGGAGGCGTGCGGCTGCTCCAGCATCTCGGCCAGGGTTTGCAGAATCTGGGTCTTGCGCTCGCCGGGTTTGCTCGCCATGGAGGGGTCTGCTCTTGCGCAGGCTTGACGGTGAAGGGGGGAGGAGCGCGCCGTTATCCCCGCAAGGGGCGTCGGCGTAACAGCAAATCACTGACGGAGTTTACCCGCAAGTCGACGTAGGCCGGCCGTTGCGAACGGCCGCGGGCGAACGGCGTCCCGGGGTGATACACGTGCACGGTGCGCAGACCGGCCTGGCGCGCGCCGCGCAGATTGGCCAGCGTGTCTTCCACCAGGACCGCGTTGCGCGCCTGCACGCCTTCGCGGGCCAGCACATGGCGCAGCAGCGCGGGCGACGGCTTGGGCCGGAATTCGCCATGCAGACGCATGTGCTCGATGGCCCACAGGCTGTCGAACTGCCGCAGGATGCCCAGCCGCGCGAGCACCGCGCGGGCGTAGTGCAGCGGCGCGTTGGTCAGCAGCACCTTGCGGCCCGGCAACCGGCTCAGCTTGTAGGCGAGCGCTTTTTCCGAGCGCACCAGCGGGCCGACGTCGAAGTCGTGGCTGCGATGCAGGAATTCGTGGGGATCCACGCCATGATGCCGGACCATGCCTATCATGGTGGCGCCGTAGCGCTTCCAGTACAGCGAGCGCATGCGGTTGGCGGTATCGATGTCGACGTTCAGCGCCTCGGCCACGGCCATGGTCATGCCCTGGTCGATCTTGGGGAAGATGGCGTGCGAGGTATCGTGGAGCGTATTGTCCAGGTCGAACAGCCACAGGCGTTCGGAAACGCCCGTGGCGGTGCGGCGGGACCGGCGCATGCGCAGCGCCGGCCGCAGCAGGTAACGCTGTGCCCGCATCAGTGCGAGCTGATCATCGTGCCCACGCCCTGGTCGGTCAGGATTTCCAGCAGCAGGCAGTGCGGCACGCGGCCGTCGACGATGTGCACCGAGTTCACGCCGTTCTTGGCGGCGTCCAGCGCGGACGAGATCTTGGGCAGCATGCCGCCGGAGATCGTGCCGTCGGCGAACAGTTCGTCGATGGTCTGGGCCGACAGGCTGCGCAAGAGCTTGCCGCCCTTGTCCAGCACGCCCGGAGTGTTGGTCAGCATCAGCAGCTTTTCGGCGCCCAGCACTTCCGCCATCTTGCCGGCGACGACGTCGGCATTGATGTTGTAGGCCGTGCCGTCTTCGCCATAGCCGATGGGCGAGATGACGGGGATGAACTGGTCGTCCTGCAGCGCCTTGACCACGGCCGGCTCCACCATGGTGATGTCGCCCACGAAACCGATGTCGATGGGCTCGGACGGATTGTCCTTGTTGGCCATCAGCTTCTTCTGGGCCTGGATCAGTCCGCCGTCCTTGCCGGTCAGGCCCACGGCCTTGCCGCCGACCTCATTGATCATCATGACGATGTCCTGCTGGACCTGGCCGCCCAGCACCCATTCGACCACTTCCATGGTCTCGGCGTCGGTGACGCGCATGCCCTGGATGAAGGTGCCCTGTTTGCCGATGCGGCGCAGCGCGTCGTCGATCTGCGGACCGCCGCCGTGCACCACCACCGGGTTCAGACCCACCAGCTTCAGCAGCACGACATCGTGCGCGAAGCTGCGCTGCAGACGCTCTTCCGTCATGGCGTTGCCGCCGTACTTGACCACGATGGTCTTGCCGTGAAATCGTCGGATATACGGCAGTGCTTCAGACAGCACAGCGGCTTTGACAGCAGGAGACGAAACGGCAGCAGGGTCGGGGGTGTCGGTCATGGCAGCTAAGTCGGCAAATATACGTATGAGTGGTTAGAAAAAATGCCTGCACAAAAACGCGTTCGGGACGCGGTAGCGCAAGCATACGACGGATTGTAGTACCCCCAGGTTTCTTATGCTTTAAACCCATGTTCATATGCCCGACAAATAACCGGCATTCAGGTAAATTGGGGGCGATTTCGCAACGGCGCGCCCCCCAAAAGGGGGCAGGGCCACACCGGCAGGGGCATCAGCCCCCGATTTTTTACCCATAAAAGAGGCAACACATGCGTTTGAACTTTGTCCGGTCCGCCCTGGCGGCGTCGGTCTTCCTGGTGGCGGCGAACGCCGCCCATGCCGAAAAAATCGTGGTGGGCGCGACCCAGGTCCCCCATGCCGAGATCCTGGAAGTGGTGAAGCCGCAGCTGGCCAAGGAAGGCGTGGAGCTCGACATCAAGGTGTTCAGCGATTACGTGCAGCCCAACCTGCAGCTGGCGGACAAGCAGCTGGACGCCAACTTCTTCCAGCACAAGCCCTACCTGGATTCCTTCAACAAGGACCGCAAGGCCACGCTGGTGCCGGTGGCGCTGGTGCACGTCGAGCCGTTCGGCGGCTATTCCAAGAAGATCAAGAGCCTGTCCGAACTCAAGGACGGCGCCACGGTCGCAATCCCGAACGATCCCTCCAACGGCGGCCGCGCCCTGGTGCTGCTGCAGAAGCAGGGCGTGATCAAGCTGAAGGACCCGTCCAACATCCTGGCGACGGCCGCGGACGTGGTCGAGAATCCCAAGAAGCTGAAGTTCCGCGAACTGGAAGCCGCCATGCTGCCGCGCTCGCTCGATGACGTGGACCTGGCGCTGATCAACACCAACTACGCGCTGGAAGCGGGCCTGGTCCCGACCAAGGACGCCCTGTTCATCGAAGGCTCGGATTCGCCCTACGCCAACATCCTGGTGACCCGTTCGGACAACAAGGACGCGCCGGGCATCAAGAAGCTGGTCCAGGCCCTGCACACGCCCGAGGTGAAGAAGTTCATCCAGGACAAGTACAAGGGCGCCGTGGTTCCGGCATTCTGAGCCCGATCCGCCTGGCCTGATCTGGAAGCCGCCCGTAGCCCGGGCGGCTTTTCTTTTGGTGCGCGCAGGGCTGCCTGCCCGGCCCGCAAGGCGAAAAAAACCGCCCGGTCAGGGGCGGTCTGGCGCGGATGCCGCGTGGCGGGACTCAGCCTGCCGCCAGGGCTTTTTCCACGGTGGCGTGGAATTCCGCCACGTCGTATTCGCCCAGGTAGCGCTTGATGATGCGGCCCTGCTTGTCGATCAGGAAGGCCGTGGGCGTCAGGCGGATGTCGCCGAAGGCGCGGGCGATGTCGCCCTTGGTGTCCAGGGCCACCGGGAACGGCAACTTGCGCGTGTCGGCGAAGTTCAGCACGAAGTTGGGCGGGTCGTAGTTCATGGCGACCGCGATCGCCTCGTAGCCCTTGGACGCGTACTCGTTGTAGGCCGAGATGGTTTCCGGCATCTGCTTCACACAGGTTACGCAGCTGGTGGCCCAGAATTTGACCAGCACGACCTTGCCGCGCAGGTCCTGCATCGAGAAGGTCTTACCTTCCAGCGTGGTGAAGGTGACGTCGGGCGCGGTCTGGGCGGGGCGCATGACGAACCAGGCGCCGATGCCGACCGCCACCAGGACGGCCAGTGCGATGATGGCTTTCTTCATTTGATGGGCATGGCCTCTACGCCGCTGCTGGTGCCGGCCGCGGTGTCGCTGGGTGCGCCGGCGCCGCTTTCGATGGGCGCTTTGGTTTCCGTGGAAGTGTTGGACTTGGAACCGGTGTTCGACAGCCGGATGGCTTCCTCGCGGCTGATCGTCTCGAACAGTTTAACCACCTTGGCCACGCCGCCGACGTCGGCGGTGGCGTTGGCGGCATATTCGCCTTCGGTCTGCGTCAGCTTGCCCATCAGGTAGACGACACTGTGGTCGGTCGTGACCGCGATGGTGCCCGAGGGCACGTACTTGGTGTTGAGCAGGGCGGTCTTGACCTTGGAAGTCAGCCAGGTGTCGTTGGAGCGCGTGCCGAACGAGGCGATGGGGCCCACGTTCAGCTGGTTGATGACCTGTTTGACGTTTTCCACGCCCTGGGCGATGGCGGTGGCCTGGTTCTTGGCCTCCTCGGTGGGCACGTCGCCGGTCAGCAGCAGGTGGCCGCCGTAGGCCATGGCATTGACGCGCGCGGTGTCGCCCAGCTTCTGCGAGATCTGGCTTTGCGCCTTGAACGCCATGTTCTGGTCTTCGAGCTGGACGCCGGAGGTGCGGCGGTCCGTCACGACGACCGCGGTGGTGGCGGCCGCGCCGCCCACGATCAGGGGCGCGCAGGCCGTCAGCGAGAGCGCGGCGGTGGATAGCGCCGCGGCGAGCATCAAGGGGCGGGCTGCGGTACGGACGTCAGAAATCATTCGGTGTCTCCAAGCAGAAGAGCGTCAATGCCGTCGCACAGCGCGTGCAGCAGCAGAATATGGACTTCCTGGATGCGCATCGTGCGATCGCTGGGAACACATAGATGGACGTCCATCGGCGTAATGAGTTCCCCCATGACGCCGCCGCCCTTGCCGGTCAGGGCAAGCACGTGCATTTCGCGGGCGCTGGCGGCTTCCATGGCGCGCACCACGTTGGGGGAATTGCCGCTGGTGGATATGGCCACCAGCACGTCGCCGGCCTGGCCGAAGGCGTTGACCTGGCGTTCATAGATCTCGTCGAAACCGTAGTCGTTGCCGACTGCGGTGAGGATCGAGGTGTCGGTATTGAGCGCGATGCCGGCCAGCGGCAGGCGTTCGCGTTCAAAGCGGCCCACCAGTTCGGCGATGAAATGCTGCGCATCGGCGGCAGAGCCGCCATTGCCGCAAGCCAGAATCTTGCCGTTGTTTGCCAGGGCGCCGAACAGCACGTCCACCGCCACTGCCAGCGGCTCGGCCAGGACGTTCATACTTTGTTCGCACGCAGCCATGGCGTCGCGAAAGTGCGACGTCATACGAGAGGTCATATCCATGGGCGCGATTATCTCACGGGGCCGGGGCGCGGTTCTGTCCAGGCGTAACGACTATCAGGCAGGCCGTTACCGGGGCGGCGGGCCTCAGGTTTGCCAGAATGCGCCGCGCAGCCATTGGGGATCGCCGGCTTCGAACACGACTGCGTCGAAGCGCGCGGCGGGCGGCCTGCCGTGCCAGTGGCGCCGGGCCAGCTCGGGCAGCCAGAAGGCCGCGGCGCGGGCCAGCCGGGCCTGCTTGTCCGGGCCGATGCTGGCCGCGGCGCCGCCAAAGCGGCTCGGGCCGCGGGAGCGGACCTCGACGAACACCAGGATGTCGCCGTCGCGCATGGCCAGGTCGATTTCGCCGGTGCGGGTCTGCAGATTGCGCGCCAGCAGGACCAGGCCGCGCGACTGCAGCAGGCGCAGGGCGGCGTCCTCGTGGTGGTCGCCTTTGCGTTGGGCGGGCGAGCGGCGCGGGGGCGGACGATCAGCGGGCGCTGCGCGTGCGGATCGGCGCCGGCGCCTGGCGGCGCGGCGGCGGGCCGCCAGGGCCAGTTCGCAGGCCAGTCGCAAGGTGTCATCCGTCATGAACGCTCCAGAGGTGGCGGGGCATAGGCGGCTACACTGACATGGTTTCCCGTGTCAGTAGGCTGCAATGAATCAAAATGTCTCACCTCCCCCTGCCGGAGATGCCTGGTCCCGCGTCGCTGAACGCGTGGCGGGGCAGCATTGGCCCGCTGCGACGCTGTATGTCGTGGCCACGCCGATCGGCAACCTGGGCGACCTGGGGCTGCGCGCCTGGCACGCCTTGCAGCGGGCCGACGTGATCGCGGCGGAAGACACGCGCGCCAGCCGCGCCCTGCTGGATGCCTGGGGCGTCGGCACGCCGCTCATGGCAGCCCACCGCCACAACGAAGCCGCCGCGGCGCAAACGATCTGTGAACGCCTGGCGCAGGGCCAGCGCGTGGCGCTGGTGTCCGATGCGGGCGCGCCCGCCGTCAGCGATCCTGGCGCGCGCATCGTGCGTGCGGTGCGCGAGGCCGGCTTCGGCGTGGTGCCGGTGCCGGGACCCAGCGCGGTCATCGCCGCGCTGATGGGCAGCGGCGTCACCACTGACGAAAATCCCGGCTATGCCTTCGCGGGCTTTCCGCCGCCCAAGGCGGTGGCGCGCCAGCGCTGGCTGCGTACCTGGTGCGCCTTGCCCGCGCCTGTCGTCATGTTTGAATCGCCGCACCGGCTTGCGGCCACGCTGGCCGACTTGCTGGAAGTGTGCGGTCCGGACCGCCTGCTGACCGTGGCGCGCGAACTGACCAAGCGCTTTGAAGAGATCGCTACATTTCCGATGGGCGAGGGCGCGGCCTGGCTGGCCGCGGACGCTCACCGCGAGCAAGGCGAATTCGTGCTGATCGCGCACGCCCCTGCCGAGCATGAGGTGGACGAAGATGCCGACCCGCGCGCCGATGCGCTGCTGGACGCCTTGCTGGAGTCGTTGTCGCTGCGCGACGCGGCGCGCGTGGCGGCCAAGGTTTCCGGACTGCCGCGGGACGTGCTGTACAACCGGGCCCTGGCCCGCAAGAAATCGGCGGAGTAAGACATGGTGTATTCCACAATCGTGTCCAACAAGCCCGCGGATCCCGACGAACGCCTGGTCTACCGCGATATCCCCACGCCGCTGGGCGACATGCGCCTGGTCGCCAGCCCCAAGGGGCTGCGCGGCGCCTGGTTCACCGACCAGGAACTGCTGCCTGCGGCAGATGGCTGGATCCTTACGGACTCCGATCCCATCCTGGAACAGGCGCGCCGCGAACTGGACGAATGGTTCGCTGGCCAGCGCCGCGTCTTCGATGTGGCGCTGGATCCCGTGGGCACCACCTTTCAGCACCAGGTCTGGCATGCCTTGTGCGACCTGGAGTTCGGCGTGCTGACGAGCTACGGTGATCTGGCCCGCACCGTGGGACGGCCCAAGGGCGCCCAGGCGGTCGGCGGGGCGGTCGGACGCAATCCGATCAGCATCATCATCCCGTGCCACCGGATCATCGGCGCGGACACCTCGCTGACCGGCTTCGGTGGCGGGCTGCCGCGCAAGCAGGCCTTGCTGGCGCACGAAGGCAATTTCTACCGCAGCCGCAGCGCAAGCGCACGCCGGGTTTGCGACGGGCAGGCCGAACTGCCCTGGTAGGCGGGCAGGCCTGGCCTGAGAGCCGGGCTTGTTGCGCTTATTGCCGCTTATTGCGTCAGGGCCGGGCTTACTGCGAGGCGATGCTGGGCAGGATGCCGATGCGGTCCGAGACCAGCGGCACGGCGTTCAAGGCGCTCTGGCGGTCGGGGTAGGGGCCGATCTTGACCCGATAGAGATTATTCGACTGTTCGACCGACGCGGGCGGCGCGCCTTCGGCGCCCAGCTGCGTGTTGATGCGGCTGACCAGCGACTGCGCGTTGGCCGACTGGCTGAACGCACCCACCTGCAGATAGACGCTGCCGATGCCGCCCGCCGCCGGCTGGCGCACCGGCGCCGAGCCGGGCGCGGGCCCAGGCAGGGGTTCGGCCGCAAGTGCCACCGGCACGGCGGCGACCGGCGCCAACACGGGCGAGGAGCCCGTTGCCGACGAAGGTTCAGGCGCGGCCGTGGCGGGCGCGCCCTGCGAGGCCAGCCGCCGGATCTCGTCCTGCGGTATGGCTTCCACGATCACCTGGCCGCTGCCGGGGCCGATGATGCCCAGCTTGTGCGCGGCGACATAGGACAGGTCCATGATGCGGTCGCTGTGGAACGGGCCGCGGTCGTTCACCCGCACGATGATGGTCTTGCCGTTGACCATGCTGGTGACGCGGGCGTAGCTGGGCAGCGGCAGCGTGGTGTGGGCGGCCGTCATGGCGTACATGTCGTAGGACTCGCCGATGGACGTGGAATTGCCGTGGAACTTCTTGCCGTACCACGAGGCGGTGCCGCGCTTCTTGTACGGCTGCCCGCTGGTGTCCGGCACATAGCGCTGGCCGAACACCACATACGGCCGGTTCGCGCCGCTGGCGTAGGGTTCGATCCTGGGCACCGCGTCGGGCACCTGGTCCAGGTTCGAGGGCGGATTCGCGTCCGGCCCGTCGTCCTTGTAGTAACCGCCGCCCTTTTTGCGTCCGCCGGTGGAGGAGCAGCCCGCCACGGCAATGGCCAGCAGCAGCATCATGAACAGGCGGGTCGGGCGGGACAGGGTCATGCGGATTCGTCAGGCAGTTGGGTGCGATGGCGCACCAGCAGCGGGTCGTGGTCGGCAAAGCGCAGCGCCAGTTGTTCGACCACATACACCGAACGGTGCTGGCCGCCGGTGCAGCCGATGGCAACCGTGAGGTAATTGCGGGTGTCTTGCGTGTACTGCGGCAGCCAGCGGTTCAGGAAGCCGGCGATGTCGTCGATCATCTGCCCGACCAGGTCGAAGCCTGCCAGCCACGCAGCCACGGGCTCGTCGCGGCCGGTCAGCGGCCGCAGGTCGCGGTCGTAGTAGGGATTGGGCAGGCAGCGCACGTCGAACACCAGGTCCGCGTCTCGCGGCACGCCGCGCTTGTAGGCGAAGGACTCGAAGGTCAGCACCAGCGGCGCGCGGTCGGCCTTGATCAGGTCGCGGATCCACACGCGCAGCTGGCCCGGCGTCAGGTCCGAGGTGTCGATGACGTGTTCCTGTTCGCGCAGCGGCGCGAGCAGTTCGCGTTCCAGCGCGATGCACTCGGTCAGCGACGGAGTCGTGCCTCCGCGCTGCAGACGGTCGGTCAGCGGATGGCGGCGGCGGGATTCGGAATAGCGCTGCACCAGCGTCGCGGTGCTGGCGTCGAGGAAGACCACGCGCAGGCTGGTGCCCATGGCGCGCAGCGCGGTCACCACATCGGGCAGTTCGGCCAGTTCGCCCGGCGAGCGGACGTCGATAGCGACTGCGACGCGCTCCATGCCGTCGTCCCGGGCGTTGGCGATGAACTCGGTCAGGAACCGCACGGGCAGGTTGTCGACGCAGGTATAGCTGGCGTCCTCGAGCATGCGCAGGGCGACGGACTTGCCTGAGCCTGAGATGCCGGTGACGAGGACGACTTTCAACATGGACATGATTGTGGCACGCTTTTCGAGGACGATGCCGGCGGGATGACATCTGATATGGCCGTAAACTGCCAATCTGCGCCTGTACCGGTTTGGCTCCCGTAGCGTAAGCTTGGGGCCGGATACTCGACAGATTCACATACGCGCCCCGCCGTCATGCGTTTCGGGGGAATGGAATTCGACCTAGATGTTAGCCTTCATTTCCTTTCGTAGTGTTTCACTGCCGCGTTTTTGGGCAATTTCCCTGCTAGGGGCCGCTGCCGTCTTCATGACGGCGCCCGCTCAGGCCCAACCCGCACCGCAGGAGAGCCTGCGTCCGGACACCATGGACGCCCGCGTCGCCGCCTGTACGGCCTGTCATGGCGCGCAGGGTCGGGCCGGCGCCGATGGCTACTATCCGCGCCTGGCCGGCAAGCCCCAGGAATACCTGTACCACCAGCTGCTCAACTTCCGTGATGACCGGCGCCAGTACCGGCCCATGACGCACCTGCTGACCGGACTGCCTGACGATTACCTGCGCGAGATGGCCGCGTATTTCTCCACCCAGCACGTGCCGTATCCGGCGCCGACGCGCGCCGAGGTCTCCGCCGCCACGCTGGAAGCCGGGCGCAAGCTCGCCTTGAACGGTGACGCCGCGCGCGGCCTGCCCGCCTGTGCCGCCTGTCATGGCGCCGCCTTGGGCGGCGTGCTGCCTGCCATCCCTGGGCTGCTGGGCTTGCCGCGCGACTACATCGGCTCGCAGATCGGCAGCTGGAAGAACGGCCTGCGCCGCGCGGCCGCGCCTGACTGCATGGCCGACATCTCCAACAAACTCACTCCCGAGGATATAGGCGCGCTGGCCGCGTGGCTGTCCTCGCAGCCCGTGGTGGAACCCTACGCGCCTGAAGCCGCGGGTTCGATACGCCTGCCCGCGGAATGCGGCAGTCAGGCGCAACGGTAAGGGAGAGGCCGGATGTCGCTCATGAAGAAAGTCCTGTCGGTCCTGGTGCTGCTCGCGGTTGTCGCGGTGGGCGGCCTCTATTGGATGGGCACGCGCGACGACGCCAGCACCGGCCCCGCCGCGGCCGCGGACGACGCCGCGACGCTGGTCGAACGTGGCCGCTATCTGGCCTTGGCGGGCAATTGCATGGCCTGCCACACCAGCCGGGGCGGCAAGGCGCTGGCGGGCGGCACGCCCATCCCCACGCCGTTCGGCACGGTGTACGGCCCGAATATCACGCCCGACGAGAAGACCGGCATAGGCGCGTGGAGCGCCGACGATTTCTGGCAGGCCTTGCACAACGGCAAGTCGCGCGACGGCACGCTGCTGTATCCCGCCTTCCCCTACACGGAATACACGCGCGTGACGCGCGCCGATTCCGACGCGTTGTACGCCTATCTGCGCACCGTGGCGCCCGTGAACCAGCCCAGCCGGCCGGCCGAGATGGAGTTCCCCTACGACCAGCGGGCGCTGCTGGCCGGCTGGCGCGCGCTGTACTTCAAGCCGGGCGTGCAGGAAGCCGATGCGGGCCAGTCGGTGCAATGGAACCGTGGCCGTTACCTGGTGGAAGGACTGGGGCATTGCGCCGCCTGCCATACGCCGCGCAACAGCCTGGGCGGGTTGCGTTCGGCCGAGCCACTGGCCGGCGGCGTGATTCCGGTACTGGACTGGTACGCGCCGCCGTTGACCAACGATATGGAGACGGGCATGGGCCGCTGGTCGGCCGAGGACATCGCCGCCCTGTTGAAGACCGGTGTTTCAAAGCACTCCAGCGCCAGCGGCCCCATGGCCGAAGTGGTGTTGGGCAGCACCCAGCACCTGACCGACGCCGACGCGCTGGCCATCGGCGTCTACATCAAGTCCCTGCCGGCCACGCCGGCCTCGACGGAGCGCGCGCGTCCAGCGGTCGGGCCGGCGGCCATGGAGCTGGGCGGCAAGATATACCGCCAGCAATGCGCGCAATGCCACCAGCCGGGGGGCGAGGGCAGCGGCACGGCCTGGCCCGCGCTGGCCGGCAACCCGACCGTCACCGCGCCGTCGCCCGTCAACGCCATACGCATGGTGCTGGACGGCGGCTACGCTCCGGCCACGGCGGCGAACCCGCGGCCGCATGGCATGCCGCCCTTTGGGCAACTGCTCAACGACAGCGATATCGCCATGCTGGTGACGTACATCCGCAATAGCTGGGGCAACGAGGCAGGCGGCGTGACGCCGCTGGAGGTCAAGCGGGCGCGCGCCGCGTCGACGCTGAACTAGGGCTGGTGCGCTACCAGGAGCCTTGCACAGGCTCTAGCGAGTCTTCAAGGCAAGCGAGCAGGCTTCGCGCGCCAACTCGCCCAGTACGCGGATGGCGGTCTGCGCGGCCGCATCCCAGGGATGCCCATAGTTCAGGCGCAGGGCGCTGCCGAACTGCCCGCTGGCCGAAAATATGGGACCCGGCGCCACGCTGATGCCGCGTGCCAGCGCCTGCCGGTGCAGCGCCAGCGCATCAACGGCAGCCGGTAGCTCCAGCCACAGGAAGAATCCGCCTTGCGGCCGTGTCACGCGCGTGCTGGCGGGAAATTCCTGGGCGATCGCCTCGGCCATGCGCTGTTGCTGCGTCTGCAGCGTTTCGCGCAGGCGGCGCAGGTGGCGGTCGTAGCCTCCCTGTTCCAGGTACTCGGCGATCGCGCCCTGGGCGGGGCCGGACGCCGACAGCGTGGACGACAGCTTCAAGCGCTGCACGCGCTGGGTGTAGCGGCCGGCGCTGGCCCAGCCGATGCGGTAGCCCGGCGCCAGACATTTCGAAAACGATGAGCAATGCAACACCAGCCCCTGGGTGTCATAGGCTTTGGCGGGCACGGGCCGCGCCGGACCGAAGTACAGCTCGCCATACACATCGTCTTCGATCAACGGGATGCCGTGGCGCGCGAGCAGTTGGACCAGTCGCCGCTTTCTTTCATCCGGCATCAGGCTGCCGAGAGGATTCTGGAACTGCGTCATCAGCCAGCATGCCTTGGGCGCGTGGCGCTCGATGGCGGTCTCCATCGCGTCCAGGTCGATGCCAGTGCGCGGATGGGTCGGTATTTCCAGCGCCTTCAGTCCCTGGCGTTCGAGCGCCTGCAGCGCGCCGTAGAACGTCGGCGCTTCGACCATGACCGTGTCGCCAGGCTGCGTGACTGCCTGCAGGCACAGGTTCAGCGCTTCCAGCGCACCATTGGTGACGACGATGTCGCTGGCCGGCACGTTGATGCCGCCGATCAGGTAGCGCAGCGCGATCTGGCGGCGCAGGCCCGGATTGCCCGGCGCCAGGTCTTCCACCGTGTCCAGCGGATCCTGGCGCTTGAGGTGCGCGGCCATCGCCTGGGCCAGGCGCGGCAGCGGAAACAGCAGCGGGGAAGGGAAGGCGGAGCCCAGCGGGGTCACGTCGCGGTTGCGCACCGACCCCAAGATGTCGAAGATGCGCTCGCTGATCGCGAGTTCCGTGGATTCGCCGTCGGGGTTGGAGGCGCCGGGTTCCGGCGGCAGGGAGGCGGCAGGCGCGTTGACGTAATAACCGGAACGCGGCTGAGCCCGGATCAGGCCGCGCGCTTCCAGCAGGTAGTACGCCTGGAACACCGTCGACGGGCTCAGCCCGCGCGCCGCGCAGGCGTCCCGCACGGAGGGCAGCTTGTCGCCCGCGCGCAGCACGCCGTCGCGGATCGACTTGGCGATCTCGGCGGCCAGGTTTTCATACAGGCTCAAGGTGCCGCCGGACGCCGCGCGCTTACTTGCTGCTTTGCAGGATCGCCATGGCCTGGCGTTCCATGAATTCGCCCAGCGTGTCGATGCCGCGCAGCTTCAGTATCGTGTTGCGCACGGCAGCTTCCACCAGCACCGCCAGATTGCGGCCGGCTGCCACTTGCAGCATGACCTTGCGCACCGGCAGGCCCAGCATGTCCTGCGTGATGTCCTGCAGCGGCAGGCGCTCGAACTTGTCCTGCGCGGTGGCGCGCACCAGATGCACGATGAGCTTGAGGCGCATCTTGCGGCGCACGGAGGTCTCGCCAAAGATGGTGCGGATGTCGAGCAGGCCCAGGCCGCGCACTTCCAGCAGGTTCTGCAGCAGCTGCGGACAGTGGCCTTCGATCATGTTGGGGGCGGTACGCGAGAACTCCACGGCGTCATCGGCCACCAGGCCGTGTCCGCGCGAGATCAGTTCCAGCGCCAGTTCGCTCTTGCCCAGGCCGGATTCGCCGGTGATCAGCACGCCCAGTCCCAGCACGTCGAGGAACACGCCGTGCACGGTGGTGGTGGGCGCCAGCTTCTTGCCCAGGTAGATGCGCAGCAGGTCGATCAGCTGCGCGGCCGCCACCGGCGTGGACAGGAGCGGCACCTGATGCTGGTCGCACTGGTCGATGAGGTCTTGCGGCGGCGTCAGGCCGTCGGCCAGCAGAATCGCCGGGACGCCGCCGATCAGCAGCTCATCCATGTGGTGCATGCGGCGGCGCAGGTCGAAGCGGGTGTAGTACGCCAGCTCTTCCTGTCCGAACACCTGGATGCGGGACGGGTGGATCAGGTTCAAGTGGCCGACAAGGTCCGCGGCCGACATGCCGTCGTCGGGAATCGCGCGGTCCGCGGCGCCCTGGCCGGAAATCCAGTTAAAGGGGATTTTGTCGGCGTTGTCGTCGACGAGTTCCTGCACCGTGAGCATGGCAGCGTTTCCGCGAGGAGGTCAGAGTTGGCCGGTCGTCAGCATCTTGTGGACGACAGCCGGATCGGGCTCTGTGGCCAGGGCTTCGCGCAAGGCCTTGTTCGACATGAGCTGCGCCAGTTCGGCCAGGATGTCCAGGTGCTGCTGCGTGGCTGTTTCCGGCACCAGCAAACAGAGCAGCATCGACACCGGCTGCCCGTCAGGCGCATCGAAGGTGATGGGCTGGGCCAGGCGGATGAAGGCCGCGAGGGCCTGCTCCAGGCCCTTGACCCGGCCATGCGGCACCGCCACGCCCTGTCCGAGCGCGGTGGAGCCCAGGCGTTCCCGGGCGAACAGGCTGTCGAACACGAGCGCGCGCGCCAGGCCATGGTTGTTTTCAAAGAGTAGACCGGCCTGTTCGAACGCACGTTTCTTGCTCGTTGCGAGCATATCGAGCACGACGTTGCCGGCGGGTAGGATGCGCGACAAATGATTCATCGGATCATTATATGGTTATATGATGCACTGCAATAATCGGCCTCTGGGATGCGCGCTCGGCACGCTCGCATCATGGGGCGGCAAGAGCGACAGCATAGACCGATAGCGGCGGATTGTGGGCATTCTTGCGCCTGGCGGCAGGGCGGCGCCATGGGAAACGTCGGAAATCGGGGGAAAACGGAATCGCCGGCGGAACCGGGAATGGGGGACAAAGAAGGGGAAGGCTACGGGAGGGCAGTTTGCCGATGCCCCGGCTGGACGTTGCGTCTAGCGGGACACCGGGACTTAGGCAGGATTTCTAGAATCGCTGTTTAGCTAATCTCGCGGTGCGAGTGATCATGAAGCGCGTTACTGCTGGGGTGGCGTGAGATTCGCCGCTTGCCGCTTCACGGACTCCGCCGTGTGACTTCGTACCTTGTCCTTGTGCTTGATGACCTGACGGTCGACTTTGTCAGCAAGAAGGTCTATGGCTGCATAGAGGTTTTCATCGGTTGCTTCACAATGAATGTCCTTACCGCTTAGACGCATGGTGATTTCGGCTCTATGCCGCAGGGGCTCTACCGAGAGCATGACCTGGGTATCGATGACGTGATCGAAATGCCGCAGCACTCGCGCCAGTTTGTTCATGACATATTCCCGGATGGCCGGGGTGACGTCGAGGTGACGACCGCAGATGCTCAGGTTCATAGTGTGCTCTCCTTCTAAAAGAGGAAAAAAGGGTGCGCGAAAAGCGCGGCTGATTCGTTAGGCGTTCTCCTTGATTGAGCGGGTTCGTTTAGTACTAGTGTATAGACTCGGGCCGATAAAACAAGCTGACCTAGCGCAAGTTCATGGCATTTTTATGGCTGAGCCCCCAGGGTGCATGCGCCTTTGCGCAGGCGGCGCCTAGGGGTCTTCCCCAGGGCCGCATTACATGCGGAAATGCTCTCCCAGATAGACCCGGCGCACGGCCGGATCACCCACGATTTCATCGGGGTGGCCGTCGGTCAGAACCTTGCCTTCGCTGATGATGTAGGCGCGGTCGCAGATGCCCAGGGTTTCGCGCACGTTGTGGTCGGTGATCAGCACGCCGATGCCGCGCCCCTTCAGGAATCGCACGATGCGCTGGATCTCGATGACGGCGATGGGGTCCACGCCGGCGAAGGGCTCGTCCAGCAGGATGAAGCGCGGGCTGGTGGCCAGCGCGCGCGCGATTTCCACGCGGCGGCGTTCACCGCCCGACAGGGAGATGGCGGCGTTGCTGCGGATGTGGCCGATTTGCAGCTCTTCCAGCAGCGCTTCCATCTGCTCGTTGATCTTGGGCGTGGACAACGGACGTCCATCCGGCCCTGTTTGCAGTTCCAGCACGGCGCGGATGTTCTGTTCCACCGTCAGGCGGCGGAACACGGATGCATCCTGGGGCAGGTACGACAGGCCCATGTGCGCACGCTTGTGGATCGGCATGGAGGTGATGACGGATCCGTCGATCTCGATGCGGCCCGCGTCCGCGGGCACCAGGCCCACGATCATGTAGAAGCTGGTGGTCTTGCCCGCGCCGTTGGGGCCGAGCAGGCCGACCACTTCGCCGCTGACCACGGACAGGGACACGTCCTGCACCACGGTCCGGCCGTTATAGGTTTTGCGCAAACCGGTTGCGCGCAGGCTGCCCTGCTTGACGCCCGAGGGGGCGGAGGTTACCGGAGTCGGCACTGAAGGTTGGTTCATCGTGGCTGCGAGTGGTGTTGCATGGGAGGCGTTCAACGCCCCTTCTTGGCTGCCTGCTGCTTGCGGCATTCGGCGATGGCGGCATCCGACTTGGCGCGCGGCTCAGCGACCGAGCGGACCCGGCCGCCGGCCGCGGCAGAGTTGGGGCCGCCATGGGCTTCGTAGGTGCCGGTCTTCTCGTTGTAGCGTACCCGTTCGCCGCGAATGGTGTCGAACGGTTTTCCACAGACAAAGCGGGTCACGACCGCCTGGCCGATCAGGTCGAAGGTGCTCTTGGTGCCGTCGTATTCGGCGCGCAGGCCGGTGCCTTCGATGAGTTCGAAGGTTTCCGGACGTTCCTGGCGGATGGTCACGATCTTGCCCTTGTTGGCGGTGGCCGTGCCGAACTGGTTGCCTTGCGCGTCCTCGTTCATTTCCAGCACGTCTGACGTCAGGGTCATGAGGCCGCGCGTCATGTTGACGTTGCCCGTGAACACGCTCTTCTTCTTTACGTCGTCGTAGTGGAGGGTATCCGACAGGATCAGCGTGCTGGGTTCTTCAGCCGGCGTCGCTGCCTTGGGCGCATCCGCGGCATGGGCCGGGGCCAGCGCTGAAGCCGTCAGCAGGATGGCGCCGAGCAAGCGGGTCGTCGGGGCAAGGAGAATCCGGAGGTCGGTCATGGTTTTTTCTGGTCAGTGTTGTTGGCGGGAATTTCGGTCCGGCGTTGCTGCTTGCCTTCGGAACCGGCAATTTCCACATCGGTCGATGCCGAAACCTGCAGTTGGCGCGTCTTGTTGTTGTAGTGCATGCCCGTGCCGTTCATGCGCGAACGGCCCTTGATGACTTCCGCGGGCAGGTCGGTGTAGACCACGTCGTCGTCGGGCAGAATGATCAACTGCTGGCTGCGCACGTCCAGCAGGTCGTTATTGGCGTCCGGCTGGCGGCGCACGTGGGCGTCGCCGTTCATGACGATGCGCTTGCCGCCTTGCTCCATCACTGCGGTCTTCGAGATGGCCACGGTGATGGGGTTGTCCTCGCGCTGGCCCACCGCGCGCGGCGAGGTCACGTGGTAGGAGTCGTCATCGGGGAAATGTTCTGCGTATACGCCTTCGAGCCGGTTGATGGGTTTGCCGTTCGGGTCGGTGCGCAGCATGACGAAGTCGCGCGACCAGGCGTCCATCTCGTGGGTGACGCGGCGCGGCGGATCCGTCTGGATTGCCCGCTGCGCGTAATCCGCCGCCCACCACGAACTGGCGACCAGCACCAGCAGCAGGAACAGCGCGATCAGGGAGGGAAAACGTTCTTTCATTGGATCTGCCGCAGGGGCCTATGGGTTGTCCTGGCAATCATTGGATGGCGCCCGGGCCGAGCAGGCCCGGCGCCGCCAGGAATGCGCCCAGGCGTCCCTGGGCCGCCAGCAGCAGGTCGCAGCATTCGCGTACTGCGCCGTTGCCGCCGGTGTGCGTGGACACCCAGTGGGCGGCCTGGCTGACATAGCCCGGCGCGTTCGGCACGCTGGCGGCGAAGCCGGCGCGCTGCAGGGCCGGCAGGTCGATGACGTCATCGCCCATGTAGCCGGCCTGGTTCAGTTGGACACCGGAACGCTGCGCAAGTTCGGCCAGGGCGCCGCCCTTGTCGCGGACGCCCTGGATCACCTCGGCGATGCCCAGTTCGGCCGCGCGGCGCGCCACGATGGGGCCGGAGCGTCCGGTCATCAGAGCGACCTTCAGGCCGCCTTCCATCAACAGGCGCAGCCCGTGGCCGTCCAGCGCGTTGAAGCGTTTTTGGAGTTCGCCGTTCTCGCCGTAATAGAGACTGCCGTCGGTCAGCACGCCGTCCACGTCGAACACCATGAGACGCACCGCGGCGGCGCGTTCGCGCACCCCGGCGGGGATGCGGGCCAGGACCAGCGCTTCGGCCGGATGGGTCATGGGAACAGAAAGAGTCATAGTCATACCACTTTGGCGGCCATCAGATCGTGCATGTGCAAGGCGCCGAGCAGAACGCCGTTGCTGTCCAGCACGAGCATGTGGTTGAGCCGTTGTTTGTCCATTTGCTGGGCCGCCTCGACGGCCAGCGCGTCGGGGGTGATGCTGCGCGGCGAGCGCGTCATGCCGGATTCGACGGTCAGGCTGCGGATGTCGCCCTGACGCGCGATCAGGCGGCGCAGGTCGCCGTCGGTGAAGATGCCCACGGGGCGATGCTGGGCGTCGGTCACGACGGTCATGCCCATGCCCTTGGCGGACATGACCTCCAGCGCCTGCGAGACCGGTGTGCCGGCCTGGACGATGGGCAAGGCGTCGCCTTGGCGCATGACGTCGCGCACGTGGGTCAGCAGGCGGCGGCCGAGGGCGCCGCCCGGGTGCGAGCGGGCGAAATCCTGCGGGCCGAAACCGCGGGCTTCCAGGCAGGCGACGGCCAGGGCGTCGCCCAAGGCCAGGGCTGCGGTGGTGCTGGCCGTGGGTGCCAGATTCAGGGGGCAGGCCTCCTGGGCCACGCTGGCGTCCAGGTGGACGTCGGCCAGCCGCGCCAGTTCGGACTGCGGATTGCCGGTAATCGCGATCAGCTTGGCGCCCATGCGGCGGGCGACGGGAAGTATCGTCAGCAATTCCTGGCCGGAGCCCGAATAGGAAATCGCGATCAGGACGTCGTCCTGGGTGATCATGCCCAGATCGCCGTGGACGGCCTCGGCGGCGTGCACGAAAAAGGCCGGCGTGCCGGTCGAGGCCAGGGTCGCCGCGATTTTTCGGGCGACATGGCCAGTCTTGCCGATGCCGCTGACGACCACCCGGCCGCGACAGGCCAGCAGCATCGCGACGGTCTGCGTGAAGCTGTCGTCCAGCCGGGCCGACAGGTCCATCAGACCCTGGCATTCAATCTGCAGCGTTCTGCGCGCAGATGCCAGCGCGGTCTCGGACGATGTTGTGGGATGGTCAGTCATACAGGGATTTTAATATCAGTATGCGGGTTTGCCCCCGGAAAGGCCGTATGGCATGCTGGCGGGTCATTTCAACGGCTTTCCAACTTTTTCCAGGCTCGCTCCATGTCCAGCATTTCCAGCCCCGTCCTTGGCACGCCCCTGTCCCCCTTGGCCACCCGCGTCATGCTGCTCGGATCTGGCGAATTGGGCAAAGAGGTCATCATTGCCCTGCAGCGGCTGGGCGTGGAAGTGATTGCCGTGGATCGGTATGCCGATGCTCCGGGCCACCAGGTGGCGCACCGGGCGCATGTGGTCTCGATGACGGACCCGCAGGCCCTGCGCAAGGTCATCGAACAGGAACGGCCCCACGTTATTGTCCCCGAAATCGAAGCCATTGCCACCAATTTGCTGGTGGAACTGGAAGAGGCGGGCGTGGCCCGGGTGACGCCGACCGCGCGGGCGGCCCAGTTGACCATGAACCGCGAGGGCATCCGCCGCCTGGCGGCCGAGACCCTGGGGCTGCCGACCTCGCCCTACCGCTTCGTCGACACCGAGGAAGAACTGCGCGCCGCCATCGATGGCGGCATAGGCTATCCCTGCGTCATCAAGCCGGTCATGTCGTCCTCCGGCAAGGGCCAGTCCGTGATCAAGAGCGCCGACGACGTCGAATCCGCCTGGCGCTACGCCCAGGAGGGCGGTCGGGTGGGCGGCGGGCGCGCCATCGTCGAAGGCTTCATCCGTTTCGACTACGAAATCACCCTGCTGACCGTGCGCGCCCGCGGCGCCGACGGCCAGGTCGAAACCCGCTACTGCGAACCCATCGGCCACAAGCAGGTTGACGGCGACTACGTGGAAAGCTGGCAGCCGCACCCGATGTCTCCCGCCGCGCTGCAGCGCTCCCGGGAAATCGCGCTGGCGGTCACGTCCAACCTGGGCGGCCTGGGCATTTTCGGCGTGGAATTGTTCGTGGCGGGCGACCAGGTTTGGTTCTCGGAAGTCAGTCCGCGTCCGCACGACACCGGCATGGTCACCATGATCACGCAGGTCCAGAACGAATTCGAGCTGCACGCCCGGGCGTTCCTGGGGCTGCCGGTGGACACCAGCCTGCGCCAGCCCGGCGCCAGCAGCGTCATCTATGGCGGCATCGAGGCCGCCGCGGTGTCGTTCCACAACGTGGCCGAAGCGCTGGCTGAACCCGGCACCGACATCCGCCTCTTCGGCAAGCCCGAATCCTTCGTCAAGCGCCGCATGGGCGTGGGCCTGGCCGTGGCCGACGACGTGGCGGCGGCCCGGGCCAAGGCCAAGCGGGTGTCGGCGGCGGTGTCCGTCAAGGCCGGCTGACCGCTCTTTTTCCCCTGTTCAGGCGGCCACCAGCCCACGGG